>CASFZT010000035.1 GCA_949299215.1 uncultured Ruminococcus sp. | reverse complement strand
GCCGTATCAATAAAATACTTGTGTATTCATTGATATGCGTTATTGTAACGGGACTCGTTCTTGGATGGACGGCAATGCTTTTCGGCAGACAGCTTTTGAGTATTTATTCATCAAGTGCGGAGGTTATAGAAGCAGGACTTGTACGAATGAAATATATTGTTACGGTATATGCACTTTGCGGAATGATGGATGTAATGGTAGGCTCAATAAGAGGAATAGGCTATTCCGTAATACCGATGGTAGTTTCGCTGATAGGAGCGTGTGGACTGAGAATACTTTGGATAGCGACTGTGTTCGGAATAGAACGGTTCCATACGATAGAAACAATATATCTTTCTTATCCGATAACATGGATTATCACTACTCTTGCACATATAGTATGTTTTTTGATAGTACGAAAGCGGTTTGGAAAAGAGGATATGCCGCTTGATGCCTATAATTACCAAAGTGAGAATTTGTGAGTATTCGTGAGAAAAAGAGAGTATTTGGAAGAATGTAATCGGCTGAACGGAATTTGTAAAGAAAATTGCTGAAATCTCTTGACAAACGGGTATTTTTAGCGTATTATTCATAGTGTATGAATATGTGTGAAAGGAACGTGAGGATAGGGTTGAACGAAAAACTGAAGCTGTATGGATTCAATAATCTGACCAAAACATTAAGTTTTAATATTTACGATATATGTTACGCCAAAAGTCAGAGGGAACAGAGGGATTATATAAAGTATATAGACGAACAGTATAATTCCGACCGGCTTACAAAAATCCTTTGTGACGTTACCGAAATGATAGGCGCAAATGTGCTTAATATTTCAAAGCAGGATTATGAACCGCAGGGTGCGTCCGCAACATTGCTTATTTCCGAAGAGCATCGTGTGAGCAGCGGAATAGATGAATCGTGCAATCAGGGCGGGATTTGTTCACCTGAAAAGGAAAGTATAGCAGGGCATCTTGATAAGAGCCACCTTACTGTGCATACTTATCCCGAATTTCATCCGGAAAATGAAATAACAACGTTCAGAGTGGATATAGATGTTTCGACCTGCGGAAAGATCACTCCGCTCAAATCGCTTAATTACCTTATAGGCAGCTTTGATTCCGATATCATTACGATCGACTATAAGGTGAGAGGCTTTACGAGAGATGAACACGGCAAAAAGCTGTTTATTGACCATGATATAACCTCAATACAGGATTATATAGCAAAGGAAACCTTGGAAAGATATGATGCAGTTGATGTGAATGTGTATCAGTCAAATATTTTCCATACAAAGATGATGATAAAGGAAATATTTTTGCAGAATTATCTTTTCAATACGGATACCTATGAGCTTGCACCGAAAAGAAGACTTGAGATCAATGATGCATTGAGAAGAGAAATGATCGAGATCTTCAGTGGAATGAATATTTATTGATAATAGTTTATGCTCCCTGAAAATCGGGGGCATAAATTCTTTATATGGAAAGGAGAGCAAAGGATATGCTTTCTCAGAAGGACGCACCTATTTATGAAGCATTGCAGAAATACCGCGAGATGCGTGTGGTTCCGTTTGATGTGCCGGGACATAAGCACGGAAAGGGCAACCCGGAGCTTACGGAGTTCTTGGGACAGACCTGTATGTCCGTTGATGTTAATTCAATGAAGCCGCTTGATAATTTGTGTCACCCCACTTCCGTTATAAAGGACGCCGAGGCGCTGGCGGCGGAAGCGTTCGGTGCGGCATATTGCTTTTTTATGGTTGGAGGAACAACGTCTGCCGTACAGTCGATGATATTGTCGGTGTGCAAAGAGGGCGATAAGATAATTATGCCGAGAAATGTGCACAGAAGCGCAATAAATACTCTTATCCTCGGCGGAGCTGTGCCTGTATATGTTGATCCCGGTGTTAATAAAAGATTGGGAATACCGCTCGGAATGAGTGTTAAGGACGTTGAAAGAGCGATAAAAGAAAATCCGGATGCAAAGGCGGTTTTTGTAAATAATCCCACTTATTACGGAATTTGTTCAGATCTGCGTGAGATAGTGAGAATAGCACATGAGCATGGAATGGCTGTCCTTGCAGATGAAGCGCATGGTACAAATTTTTATTTTGGAGATAATATGCCCGTTTCCGCAATGGCAGCAGGAGCAGACCTTGCGGCGGTTTCAATGCATAAATCGGGCGGTTCGCTTACACAGAGCAGTTTTTTGCTTGTCGGAAAAAATGCCAAGGTAACAGAGGGCAGAGTAAGAGCGGTGATTAATCTTACACAAACTACAAGCGGTTCATATCTGCTGCTGTCATCACTTGATATATCGAGAAGAAGTCTTGCAACCGACGGTAAGAGGATAGTCGGAAAGGTTCTTGAAAACGCCGCATATGCAAGAGAGGAGATATCAAAAATAGGCGGATATTATGCTTTTGGCAATGAGCTTGTGAACGGTGATGATATATATGCGTTTGATATGACAAAGCTTTCCGTTTATACAAGAGATATCGGTCTTGCCGGGATTGAGGTTTATGATTATCTCAGAGATTGCTATGATATACAGATAGAGTTTGGCGATATAGGAAATATTTTGGCTTATATTTCCGTGGGCGACAGATGGAAGGACATTGAAAGGCTTGTTTCCGCACTTGCCGAAATAAAGCGCAGGTTTTCAAAGGACAAGACCGGTATGTTTGACCATGAGTATATCAATCCTAAGGTGGTTCTTACGCCGAAGGAGGCTTTTTACGGAGAAACCGTGTCACTGCCGATAGAGGAGAGCGCAGGACGCATAAGCTGCGAGTTTGTAATGTGCTATCCTCCGGGAATACCGATAGTCGCCCCGGGTGAACTTATTACGGAGGAAATACTTGCATATATCAGATATTCCAAGGAACGAGGCTGTTTTATGACAGGTACCGAGGATATGGATATTGAAAGAATAAAGGTTATAAAGTAACACCATATATAAGGAGGAAACGGAAATGGAATTATGGTTCAGTGAAATGCATACGGACGACGTGAAGATGTCAATAAGAGTTGATAAGCAGATCTACAGCGGGCACAGCGAATTTCAGCGTATAGATGTTTTTGAAAGCAAAGAATTCGGCCGTTTTCTTACATTGGACGGAATAATGATGCTGACGGAAAAGGACGAATTCATTTATCATGAGATGATAACTCATGTTCCGATGGCTTCAAATCCGGATATCAAAAACGTTCTTGTTATAGGAGCAGGTGACGGAGGTACTATTCGTGAGCTTACAAGATACGATACTGTTGAACGTATAGATATGGTCGAAATTGACGAAGAAGTAGTGGAGATCAGTAAAAAATATCTGCCGCAGACCGCCTGTAAGCTTCATGACCCGAGAGTGCATATCCATTATGACGATGGCTTGAGGTATGTTCGCTTTAAGGAAAATGATTATGATCTTATTATAGTTGACAGTACGGATCCGTTTGGACCCGGCGAGGGATTGTTTACAAGTGAGTTTTACGGTAATTGCTATAATGCGCTTACGGAAAACGGTATACTTGTAAATCAGCACGAAAGTCCTTATTATAAAGATGACGCAAGAGCAATGCAGAGAGCTCATAAGAGAATAAAGGAGTTCTTTGAAGTATGTGAGGTATATCAGGCACATATACCTACCTATCCATCGGGACATTGGCTGTTTGGATTTGCGTCAAAGGGAATATCTCCGATGGAATTTGATGCGAAAAAGTGGAACAGCCTCGGTATAGCAACGAAATATTATAATACGGAACTTCATAAGGGCTGTTTTGCTATACCTAATTATGTAAAGGAGCTTTTGAAAGATGCAGATTGAGAGAAATGCGTTTATTGCTTGCGATGGTGAGTATGAAAAATCCGATATTGTTATTTTCGGTGCACCGTTTGACAGCACTACTTCTTATCGTCCCGGAACAAGATTTGGCGCAAAGGCGATACGTCAGGAAAGCTATGGGATAGAAACATATTCTCCTTATCAGGATAAGGATATGACCGACTATGTTTATTATGATGCGGGCGATTTGGAGCTTTGCATAGGCTCTGGTGAGCTGGTATTGGAGCAGATAAAGGATATGACTGCCGAAATATTGTCAGACGGAAAAATACCCTTTATGCTCGGAGGAGAGCACCTTGTAACACTTGGTGCCGTAAGAGCGGTACAGGAAAAGTATGACGAGCTGTATATTATTCAGTTTGATGCCCATGCCGATTTAAGAGATGATTACCTCGGTGTTAAAAATTCTCATGCCTGCGTAATGAGAAGATGCTATGAGCTTGTGGGTGAAAAGCATATTTATCAGCATGGCATAAGAAGCGGCGAGAAAACGGAGTTTGTCTTTGCAAAGGAGCATACTGTTATGACTCCGTTCGATCTGAGCGGTGTTGATGATATGGTGAAAGTTCTGAAGGGTAAGAAAGTGTATCTTACAATAGATATGGACGTGATTGATCCGTCTGAATTTCCGGGAACGGGAACACCCGAGGCAGGCGGAGTTAAGTATACACAACTGCTGGACGCTTTGTTGAAAATAAGCAGTCTTGATGTGGTAGGTCTTGATATGAATGAGCTTTCTCCGCCGTATGATCCGAGCGGTATATCGACTGCACTGTGCTGCAAGCTTGTGAGAGAATTGCTGCTTATGTTCAGTAAATAAAGCCTGCCTTGACAATTTTTGTATAAGGGTCTATAATGATTGCAGATAGTTTTATATCGAAAGGACTGTTTAAATGAACGTATATCTTGATAATGCAGCTACAACAAAGCCGTGCGAACCGGCTGTTACGGCAGTGTTTCAGAATATGGTCGAGGATTTCGGAAATCCGTCGTCACTTCATAAGGTTGGACTTAATGCCGAAAATAATGTGACAGATGCAAGAAAAGCAATTGCCGCAGCATTGGTATGCGACCCGAAATGCATTACTTTTACATCGGGAGCAACGGAAGCAAATAATACGATAATTTTCGGTGCGGCAAGAAATTATGGCAGGAGAAATAAAAAGAAGATAGTAGTTTCCGCCGTTGAGCATCCGTCTGTTTCCGAACCGATAAAAATGCTTGAGCAGACTGGCGAATATACCGTCGTCAGAATAATGCCCGACCGAAACGGTGAAATTTCCGCCGAGGACTTTGCTGCGGCTGTGGACGAAAATACCTTTTTGGTTTCGTGTATGATGGTGAATAACGAAACGGGCGCAATAAATCCTGTGAAGAAGATATTTTCGGCTGTTAAGAAGAATTATCCCGATTGTGTTACTCATTGTGACGCAGTACAGGCGTTTATGAAGCTGCCGATAAAGTCTGCCGATATATATGCCGATGCAATAGTTGTTTCCGGACATAAGGTCCATGCCGTTAAAGGCGTAGGTGCAATGTACATAAAGAAAGGTGTAAGGATCGCACCGCTTGTTTATGGCGGGGGACAAGAAAACGGTCTTAGATCGGGTACGGAGCCTGTTCCGCTTATAGCAGGATTTGGTGCGGCTGTTCGTGCGCTTATGAGTACTATGAAAACAGCGTACAATAACGCCGAAACAATAAATAATTACCTCCTGAAAGGACTTTCAAAGTTTGATTTTGTAAAGATAAATTCGGGAATGGATAATCATTGCCCGTATATACTTAATTTTTCTGTTGAGGGTATACGTTCCGAGATAATGCTGCATTATCTTGAAAGCAGAGGGATATATGTTTCAAGCGGTTCTGCCTGCTCAAAAGGTGTACACAGCTCTGTTCTTACTGCTATGGGCGTTCCCGGCAGACTTGCAGACAGCGCAATAAGAGTGTCGATATGCCGTACAACAACTGTAGGTGAGATAGATGCGCTTATAAATGCCCTGAGAGATGGATATGCGTCACTTGCAAAAACTAAATAGTATAATTAAGGCATTGCTGTATGAGAGTATGGCAGTGCCTTTGATTTTGTGCTAAAAAATATTTGTAAACAAGTGCTGATTTTGGTAGTTAGTACAAATAGGATTTGTTGACAAGACAGGTAAAAAGTTATATAATTTATGTAAGTGTTAGTTTGCGCTAACGTATAAATAGGAGGAAGCTTATGACGCTTGATATGCTAAAGTTCGGAAAACAGGCAGTGATAACCGCAGTCGGCGGTGAGGGAGCCTTGCGCTGCCGTCTGCTTGATATGGGACTTATCCCCAAAACAAAAGTCATGGTGAGAAAGGTTGCGCCTATGGGCGATCCTATTGAGCTTTTTTTGAGAGGATATGAACTTACTATTCGTCTTGAGGATGCTCGGAATATTGAAATAGAACCTGTTGAGGAAGGAGCCGGTGAAAAATGATACTTGCACTTGCAGGTAATCAGAACTGCGGAAAAACAACACTTTTTAATCAGCTTACGGGCTCAAATCAGCATGTCGGAAATTTTCCGGGAGTTACCGTTGACAGAAAAAGCGGCAGCGTAAGGAACATGAAAAACTGCGAGGTAGTAGATTTGCCCGGTATATATTCTATCCGTCCGTATACGGGCGAGGAGATAGTGACAAGGGATTTTCTGCTGAATGAAAAGCCGGACGGTATTATAAATATAGTCGATGCGACAAATATTGAAAGAAATCTTTATCTTACACTTCAGCTTATGGAAATGAACATTCCTATGGTGCTTGCACTTAATATGATGGACGAGGTAAGAAATAACGGCGGCACGATAGATGTCAAAAAGCTTTCCGAGGAGTTGGGGATACCCGTTGTTGCGATAAGTGCAGCGAAAAATGAGGGTATAGACGAGCTTATTTCCGTAATAGGCGAAATTGCAGGTAAAAAGATACGTCCGAAGAGAAAGGATTTTTGTTCGGGAGCGGTGCACAGATGTATCCATGCAGTTACGCATCTTATTGAGGATCATGCCTTGCTTGCGGATATTTCACCGAGATTTGCGGCAACAAAACTTGTCGAGCAAGACCCATTTATACTGGAAAAGCTTAATATAAACGAAAATGAAAAGGATATGATAGAACATTCCGTTACGGAAATGGAATCGGAAACGGGACTTGACAGAAATGCCGCACTTGCGGATATGCGGTATACTTTTATAGAAGCCGTGTGCAAGCAGACAGTTGTAAAATGTCATGAAAGCAAGGAGCATATCAGAAGTGTTAAGATAGACCGTATTTTAACGGGAAAATATCTTGCGATACCGTTGTTTATTTTGATAATGCTGGTTGTTTTTTGGCTGACATTTGAGGTGGTAGGCGCATTTTTGAGCGATCTGCTTGCTGTGGGGATAGATTTTGTCACAGCCGCAACGGATAAATTGCTTACAGCATATGGACTTAATCCCGTGGTACATAGTCTGATAATAGACGGTATATTTGCAGGCGTGGGAAGTGTGCTCAGCTTTTTGCCGACGATAGTTACACTGTTTTTCTTTTTGTCGATACTTGAGGACAGCGGATATATGGCAAGAGTTGCATTCGTGATGGATAAGCTGTTAAGAAAAATAGGACTTTCCGGACGTTCATTCGTGCCAATGCTGATAGGCTTCGGTTGCAGTGTGCCTGCAATTATGGCAACAAGAACACTTGCGTCCGAGCGTGACAGAAAGATGACGATTTTTCTTACACCGTATATGAGCTGCAGCGCAAAGCTTCCGATATACGCAGTATTTACGGCAGCGTTTTTCCCAAAATATAAGGCGCTTGCAATGATAGTGCTTTATGCGGGCGGAATTGTGATAGGCGTGATTTGCGGACTTATTATGAATAAAACACGGTTTAAGGGTAAGCCTGTGCCTTTTGTAATGGAACTGCCAAATTATCGTATGCCGTCTGCTAAAAGTGTTGCAATGCTTATGTGGGATAAGGCAAAGGACTTTTTGCAAAGAGCGTTTACGGTAATATTTGTTGCTACAATTATTATCTGGTTTTTGCAGACATTTGATGCAAAGCTTAATGTTGTTGAAAATAGTGCAGATAGTCTGCTTGCCGCAATAGGTACGCTTATTGCCCCCGTGCTTGCACCGCTTGGATTTGGTGACTGGAGAGTATCAACGGCGCTTATCACAGGCTTTACCGCAAAGGAAACGGTTATTTCCACACTTGCCGTGCTGATGGGTTCGGGAACGGAAGAGCTGGGGACGGTGCTCGGAGAATTGTTCACACCTCTTACTGCAGCAAGCTTTCTGGCGTTTACTTTGCTTTACACACCCTGTGTAGCGGCAATAGCGGCAGTAAAAAGGGAAATGAACAGCGGATTTGCAGCTTTTGCGATATGTGTAGTACAGTGCGTTGTTGCATGGATAGTTTCGTTTGGCATATATCAGATAGGCGGACTGCTGATTGTATAAAATTCGAGTATATTTAGAAAAATCGGTTGATTATTGCATAAGTATGTGATATAATATAAATTATTGTTATTTTATTTTGGATTTGGAGGATGAGTTTTTATGAAGAGAGAACTGCCAAAACTCTATGAGCCAAAGGACGTAGAGGATAAAATATATCAGTATTGGATGGACAATGACTGCTTTAAAGCACATGTTGATCCTAAAAAAACACCGTATACAATAGTTATTCCGCCGCCAAATGTTACAGGACAGCTTCATATGGGTCATGCGCTTGATGAAACTCTGCAGGATATTCTTATCCGTTGGAAACGTATGTGCGGATATTCGGCTTTGTGGCTTCCCGGTACAGACCATGCAGCTATTGCAACGGAAGCTAAGATCGTTGCGGCAATGGCTGAAGAAGGTTTGACAAAAGAGGATATCGGCAGAGAAAAGTTTATGGAACGTGCATGGGAGTGGAAGAGAAAGTATAGCGGACGTATCGTAGGTCAGCTTAAAAAGCTCGGTTCTTCCTGCGACTGGTCGAGAGAAAGATTTACAATGGACGAGGGCTGCTCCAAGGCGGTTAAGGAGGCTTTTGTAAATTACTATAATAAGGGACTTATATACAGAGGCGAAAGAATTATAAACTGGTGTCCTCATTGTAAAACATCTCTTTCCGATGCAGAGGTTACGTATGAGGATCAGAAGGGTCATTTCTGGCATTTGAGATATCCTTTGAAGGACGGAAGCGGATATGTTGAGCTTGCAACAACACGTCCGGAAACATTGCTTGGCGATACGGCTGTTGCAGTAAATCCTAATGATGAACGTTATAAAGATATTGTCGGCAAAACTCTTATTCTGCCGCTTGTAGGGCGTGAGATACCCGTTGTTGCCGATGAATATGTTGAAATGGACTTCGGTACGGGCGTTGTAAAGATCACTCCTGCACATGACCCGAATGACTTTGAAGTTGGCAAGCGTCATGATCTCCCGGTAATAAATGTTATGACGGAG
This sequence comes from uncultured Ruminococcus sp., assembly GCA_949299215.1. GTDB lineage: Bacteria > Bacillota > Clostridia > Oscillospirales > Ruminococcaceae > UMGS363. The sequence continues at coordinate 2,848 of CASFZT010000035.1, read as the reverse complement.
GACGCTCATATTGTTGATGATTATCCGGCATATGCCGGCATGGAAAGATATGAGGCAAGAGCAAAGATAGTTGAAGACCTTGAAAAGGACGGTTTCCTTGTAAAGATAGAGGAGCATGAGCATAATGTAGGTACTTGCTATCGCTGTGGTTCAACGGTAGAACCGTCTGTTTCTACACAGTGGTTTGTAAAGATGAAGCCTCTTGCAGAGCCTGCAATAAAGGCTGTTAAGAATAAGGAAACACGATTTGTTCCCGAACGTTTTGAAAAGACATACTTTCATTGGCTTGAAAATATCCGTGATTGGTGTATATCACGTCAGATATGGTGGGGACATCAGATTCCGGCATTTTACTGCGATGACTGCGGAGAGATGATAGTTACCAAGGAGGACGGCGCAGTTTGTCCTAAGTGCGGAAAAGCAATGCGTCAGGATCCGGATACCTTGGATACATGGTTCAGCTCTGCTTTGTGGCCCTTCTCAACACTTGGCTGGCCCGATAAAACAGAGGACTATGACTATTTCTATCCTACAAATACTCTGGTAACGGGATATGATATCATTCCGTTCTGGGTAATGCGAATGATGTTCTCGGGAATTGAATATACCGGACAGGTTCCGTTTGATACAGTGCTTATACACGGTTTGGTACGTGATGCACAGGGCAGAAAGATGTCCAAGTCACTCGGCAACGGTATTGATCCTCTTGAGGAGATCGATAAATACGGTGCAGACGCACTTCGTTTCATGCTTGCAACAGGTAACGCTCCCGGTAACGATATGCGTTATATGGAGGAAAAAGTTAAGGCTTCAAGAAATTTTGCAAATAAGCTTTGGAATGCGTCACGTTTTATTATGATGAATCTGCCCGATGACTTTAAGGCAGACAAGCTTCCTGAAAATCTCAATATTGAAGATAAGTGGGTAATAAGCAAATTTAATACGCTTGCCAAGGAAGTAAATCAGAATCTTGAAAGCTTTGAACTTGGTGTGGCTGTACAGAAGCTTTACGATTTTATCTGGGATATATACTGTGACTGGTATATTGAGCTTACAAAGCCGAGGATTCAGGCAGGCGGCGAAACTTGTGACGTTGCACAGGCTGTTCTTGTATGGGTGATGAAGGGTATGCTGAAGCTGCTTCATCCGTTTATGCCGTTTATTACCGAGGAAATATGGCAGGTTCTTTGTGAGGGAGAGGGAGCAATAATGCTTTCCAATTTACCTTTATATGACGAAAAGCTTGATTTTGCGGAAGAAGAGGTCAAGTTTGAAAAGATCATAACAGCCATAAGAGTGATCCGTAACCGTCGTGCAGAAATGAATGTACCGCCTTCAGTAAAGGCTGCACTTCATATTGAAACTGCGGATAAAGCTGTGTTTGAACAAGGTAAGCTTTTCTTTGAAAGACTTTCTTCCGCATCTAAAATTGTTATTGAAGACAAGGTAGATATGCCCGGTGCGGTAACGGTTGTAACGGACAGCGCAAGAATTTTTATTCCTCTTGACCAGCTTGTTGATAAGGAAAAGGAGCTTGCACGTCTTAACAAGGAAAAGAAAGCCGTGCAGAAAGATATAGACTTCTCAAACGGCAAGCTTAATAATCAGGGATTCCTTGCAAAAGCACCCGCACAACAAATAGAAGCTGAAAAGGCTAAGCTTGCAAAGGCATTGGAAAAAATGCAGAAGATAGAGCAGTCTATTGCAGCTTTTGAGAATTAATATGACTAAATCAGAGATTATTGAATATGCCCTCACATTTTCCGGAGCGTCGTATGATTCTCCATTTGAAGATGATGCCGACACCGTTGTGTTAAGACATGCGGACACTGGAAAATGGTTTGGTATTATAATGCTGCACGGCGGAAAGTATATATTAAATCTGAAATGCGAGCCTATGCATTCAGATTTTTTAAGACAGGTCTATAATGGTGTAACGCCTGCGTATCATATGAATAAGGTGCATTGGAATACGGTTTATCTGGATTCTGATGTGCCTGATGATGAAATAAAGAATATGATAGGTGAAAGCTTTGCACTTACGGGTAAGCACAAAAAGAAAGCAGGAGTTTAAATGGAAACGAATAAGGATAAGGCATTTAAAATTCCCGAATTTGAATATTTCAATATGGGCGGAAAATACAGTGGCTGTAAGCGCGGAATGAATTTAGATGATTTTAATTTTCGTATTACACCAAAGGAAGAAATTACGGTACAGATATGGTACGATATAAAATGCTTTGATCTGTCGGAAAAGGTTGCTGAGGCTGAATTTGAGCTTACAAGAGATGGATATCATGAGGCTTGCGATTGGATAGAGGAGCAGTTTAAAATATGGCTTAAAGACCATAAGCTCAGAAGTAATGATTTAGGATATTTTGCGTAAAAAATAAGCTGATACTAAGTGTGAAATACGCTTGGTATCAGCCTTTTTATTTCCATTTTTCAAGAGAATCGTGCATATATTTGCGAACGTCAAAACCGTATATTTCCGAAAGCAGACTTGATTTGCATACCGTTTCTGAATTGTCGCACAGAATGTTTTGCCCGTCGTTCATGAGCATGATACGATCGGATAAGGCGGCTGCAAGGTTTAAGTCATGAAATATGCCGATAACACCGTGCCCGGAAGAAGCATATTTTTGCAGAAGATCAATGAGTATAAGGCGGTGTTTCAGATCAAGATGGTTTGACGGCTCGTCCAATAGAATAATATCCGGCTCCTGCGCAAATGCACGTGCAAGAAATACACGTTGAAGTTGACCGCCCGACATGACAACCGGCAATTTATTCATGTGGTGAGCGGGCATCCCTACTGCTTTTAAGACAGCTGCGGCTCGCTCCAGAG
>CASFZT010000034.1 GCA_949299215.1 uncultured Ruminococcus sp. | reverse complement strand
TTTCACTTAAACCGTGATTTCTGTTTGCCATAATAGTTTACCTCCACTTTTATTTGTGGTTATTATTGGCATTTACACGGTTCGTTATTCAGCCTCGATAAAACAAGAGCGTTGGTGTTTTGTGCCAACGCTCTTGTTTTTATATTTTAGATTCATTTTCATTAAAGCTTTTTACAAGCTTTACCACACGGCATTTTTCAATGCGGTGGTGCTTTACCTCAAGGACGTCTACGGAAAGTGTGTCCGTATCAACGTGTGTCTGTGTGCCGTCCTTTGGTATCTCCCCGATAAGTGAAATGATATATCCTCCGAATGTCTCATATTTATCCGTTGGTAGGGAAATATCAAGCTCTTCGCAAACATCTCCGAGCATGGTTACGCCGGGTATGCTCCAGGTGTTTTCATCGATATGCTCTATTTTTGCGGCAGGTTCGTCACCTGCGTCCTCCGCAAAATCACCTACAAGCTGTTCAACAAGGTCGGTAACGGTAAGAATACCGCTCATTCCGCCGTACTCGTCCACAACAACGGCAAAGTGGTCGGCATCGTTTCTTTTCATTTTCGCAAAGAGCAGGTCTGCTTTCATATTCTCATGAACAAAATACGGTGATTTCACAGCGTTTTTAATGATATTTTCCTTGCTTTTGTCATCGAGCCTGAAATAATCCTTTGCGTTGAGTATACCTATGACCTGATCTATGGTTTCACCGCATATCGGGAAATGTGTGTGCCTTGTGCGGTGTATCGTATCTTCCCAAACATCCGTGCTGTCCTCGCTCCATAAAACGGATACGTCCGTTCGGTGGGTGCATATCTGTTCTGCAGTGAGGTCATCAAACGCAAAGATATTTTTTATTATGCGGTTCTCGTCTTCGTCAATAGTGCCTTTTTCCGTTCCGGCATCGGACATCATAAGAATTTCTTCTTCGGTAACGGCGGTGCCCTCATTTTCGGGATTTATGCCCAGAAGTCTGAGTATTCCGTTTGTGGAGACATTGAGAGTCCATACAAGAGGCGCAAAAAATTTAGAAATTGCCGTTATCATACCCGACATTCCAAGCGCTATTTTTTCGGGATTTTTCATAGCCACACGCTTCGGAACAAGTTCTCCGAACACAAGGGTAAGATATGAAAGTATCAGCGTGATAAGCACCACCGATACGGAATCAAGCACCTTTACTGGTATGGGTACGCCGAGCGCCGTAAGCCACACAACTATATATTCCGAAAAATTGTCAGCCGCAAAAGCCGAGCCTATAAAGCCTGATAAGGTTATTGCGACCTGTATAGTCGCCAGAAATTTTGACGGCTGATCGGTGAGCTTTTTAAGGCGCAGTGCTCTTTTGTCACCATTTTCCGAAAGCTTTTCAAGACGTGTGTCGTTAATGGATATAACTGCGATCTCCGCACAGGCGAAGACAGCGTTAAGTGCAATAAGTACGATTTGCAGAATAAACTGCCATAACATAAAAATAACCTCCGATAATGTGTAAAAAATCAAATTTCGTATAAACACAAAAAGACACAGCTTAACACAAAAGATAGTGAAAACCGTGCCTGTATTTTATATATAAAAAATGATTTTTACGATCACACATATTGTCCGCGTCGGGGTCGTCCTTCACTTTGTTCTCACCTCCGTTGAAACTTTAAGTATATTATACACGACTGTTATGCTGTTGTCAAGTGCAAAAAATCCGCCGAACCTATTGACAACCCGTTCTACATGATGTAGAATATAACTTAGGGCGGCGGGTTCCATATTCAGTTTCAGTTGGGGTTCAATCCCCAACTGAAACTTCATCGCAGCTTCGCTGCGGCTTGCCGCGTTGAATGACGGGGCAAGCTCCTTATTGAATTGTTCTGCATCATGTAGAACGAAAGGAGATGTACTGAGATGAACGATTATCAGATGGGTGCGGTAGAATCACGCTTTGCCGATATTATATGGGAAAATGAACCCATATCATCAAGTGAGCTGGCTAAAAAAAGCGAGGAGCTGTTTAAATGGAAAAAATCCACGACCTATACCGTGTTGAAACGACTTTGCGATAAGGGTATTTTCCAAAATAATAAGGGAACGGTCACGTCCGTTATATCAAGAGATGAATTTTACTCCGTACAGAGCGAACGATTTGTCAAGGAAACCTTTTCGGGTTCTTTGCCTGCATTTCTGACAGCGTTTACCGCACGAAAAAATTTAACTTCCGAGGAAGTGGCTTATCTGAAAAGGTTGATCGATGAATATGAGGAGGAATAAGTATGGAAACGGTATTCATCAAAATATTGAACATGAGCATAACCGCAAGCTGGCTTGTGCCGGTAGTCATTATTCTGCGACTGATATTAAGGAAAGCGCCCAAGTCAATTTCGGTGTTTATGTGGGCGCTTGTGGCGGTAAGGCTTGCCTGTCCCTTTTCCTTTGAAAGTGTTTTCAGCTTGATACCAAGCGCAGAAACTGTGCCAAATAATGTTATGTATACGGATACCCCCGTTATCCGCACAGGCGTTACAGCGATAAATTCGGCAGTTAATCCTATAATATCCGGGTCGCTTGCTCCGGATGCCGGTGACAGCGCAAATCCTATGCAGATAATTGTTTTTGCCGCTTCTGTTGTATGGCTGTTCGGAATGTCAGTAATGCTTTTGTATACTGCTGTATTATATCTGCGTATTCGTCGAAAAGTCCGTGAGGCGATACCCTATCGGGATAATATTTTTATATGCGACCATATTGATACGCCATTTATACTTGGTGTGCTGCGCCCTCATATTTATCTGCCGTCAGATATGAACGAACGTGATATGAAATATGTCATTGCACATGAAAAAGCACATCTGAAAAGACACGACCATTTGTGGAAAGCGATCGGATTTTTGCTGCTGACGGTATATTGGTTTAATCCTGTACTGTGGGTTGCGTATATACTTCTTTGCCATGATATTGAATTTGCCTGCGATGAAAGGGTAATTTCGGATATGGGAGCGGAGATAAAGAAACCCTATTCCGAAGCGTTGATAAATTGCAGTGCATCACATAAGTTTGTTTCGGTGTGTCCTCTTGCTTTCGGAGAAGTCGGAGTTAAAGCAAGGATAAAGGCGGTGCTTAGCTTTAAAAAGCCTGCCGTGTGGATTATTATTGTAGCTGTTATTGCCTGTGCAGCTTTGGCGGTGGGATTTCTGACAGATCCCCGGACAGAGCGGGACATATCCGATAATACGGCTGTAAATACGTCCGGCGGTGAACAGCTTACGCTTGATACGGTGATATACTTGTCAAAAAAAGGCGAAAAGCTAAGCTGGGAGGATTTTGAGAATTATTCTTGTGCGGAAGTAGGTCACGGCCTGTATATACTGCATTATGAAATTGATGAGATGTTTTATCTGAGAATTGGCGGCACACCGTATGCAGACCCTCGGTTTATTTATCTTTGCGCAAATGACGGCAGCGACGCAAGTATCGATATACGGACCGATGATGTTCAAAGCTTTATAAACGAACATAAAAACAACCCCGTTGCACTTGCGGTAAAATATCATTCCTGTCCCGTTGATAATACAGGAGATAATTTCAGCATATTTGCCGAGTGGGGGTCTTTGTCACAAAATGCTTATTTAAGCAGTATACGAACACTTCCCGTTATAAGAATAACGAGCGTGAGGGAGCTGGAAAGCTTCAAGGACAATATGAGTACATATATGGATTTTACCGCTTCATATACCGATGCCGTTTCCTTTAATGATAATGCTCAACGATATGACGATGAATACTTTGACGAAAAAGCGCTTATCCTTGTCTATGTTTCGGCAGGCTCTTCCGCAGACAGGTTTACGCTTGAATATGCAGATATGCTTAACGGCATCCTGACGCTTGGAATTATGGAAATTTCACCCGAAGTCGGAGATATGGTCAGACAGGGCTGGATAATCTGCGTTGAGCTGCCGAATAAGTCGCTTGACGGCATAAATATTATAGACGCACGCATAAGCTCGGCGGTTTATCCGGATAGCGGAACGGAAAACGTTGAAATTATCAGACAGTATACATTTAACGGAAACGAGAGCGAGATGTCCGCATCAAAGCTCACATTGTTTGACAATGGGAAATTCATGTTTATGTTTTCCGCACAGAGCAGTTATCTGGGTTACGGTGATTATTATCTTGATAACGGCGGCCGTCTGAACCTTGAAACAGACGACGGAGAGTATGTTTACCGCTTTGACACAGACGGCAATACAATGGTTTTTGATGCCGATGCTTCTTCCGATATGCTTTGGTTTTCCGGCATGTATGACGGGTGTGTATTTGAGTAAGGTTAGGAAAGAGCTGATTAATGCGAAGCAATCGTTTCGCTGTTTTGAAAAATGTACGAGTTTCCGTCATTGAGGGCATTTTGAAAAACGGCAGAAACGATTTAAGGCGATACCGCACAGAGCTTGTGTAGTACTGCCTTAATCAGCGTTTCCTTAGTATAAACAGCACCGCAGGGCGGAGAATATGTTCTGCGGTGCTGTTCTGTTGGTGGGACTCGCCGCCTTAGAGGTGGGGCATCTTGCCTAAGTTATACGACTGCGCAATATTATGCAGGTAATTTGTTACAAACAGATAAATCCGTATATTTTCAAAAAAAATTAAATTTTCTATTGACATATGACAAAAAAGGTGGTATAATCGCTTTAGTGCTTTAAAGCTTGTCAGTTTTTATGCATTAAAATACACGCTAAAAGGGGAATTAAAAAATGCTTTACGCAATACTTATTGTTTATCTTGTGCTGATGATAGGAATAGGCGTGTACTGCAGAAAAAGTGCATCGTCCGTTTCCGACTTCGTTCTCGGCGGAAGAAATATAGGCGGCTGGTTTACAGCTTTTGCTTACGGTACATCTTACTTTTCTGCGGTAGTTTTTATCGGATATGCAGGACAGTTCGGTTGGAGCTACGGCGTTTCCGCATTCTGGATAGGCATAGGAAACGCAGTCATCGGCTCAATGCTTGCATGGATAGTGCTTGGTAAGCGTACAAGAGTAATGTCTAAGTATCTCAACGCTTCCACAATGCCGGAATACTTTGAAAAGAGATACGGCTCAAAATCTCTGAAAACGGTTGCGGCTGTTATCGTATTTATATTTCTTATTCCATATACGGCTTCCGTTTATAACGGTCTTTCAAGACTTTTCAGCATGGCGTTTGATATACCGTATTCCGCTTGTATTATAGGTATGGCGGTGCTTACCGCAGTATATGTTATTCTCGGCGGATATATGGCTACGGCTGTAAGTGATTTTGTACAAGGGATTATCATGCTTGGCGGTATAGCAATGGTAGTAGTTGCCGTTGTAGCCAACAAGGGTGGTCTTTCCTCGGCACTGGAGCAGTTAGGTTCTATCAGCGACAAGGGTGTTCCCGAAAATACGCTGAACTCATTGTTCGGACCGGACCCGATAAATCTTCTCGGCGTAGTTATACTTACATCGGTAGGTACATGGGGACTTCCGCAGATGGTTCAGAAATTTTATGCTATCAAGGATAATTCGGCTATTAAGAGAGGTACAGTTATCTCTACTATATTTGCAATGATAGTTGCGGGCGGTTCATATTTCATGGGCGGCTTCGGCAGACTTTACGCTTCGGCTGACGCTGCGGAAGCGGAGGCAACAGGCAAAGCGTTCATTGAAACCGGTTCAAACGGCAAGCTTGTATATGACTCTATTGTTCCGGCAATGCTTGAAACGGCTCTTCCCGAAGTGCTTATAGGCGTTGTTGTGGTGCTTGTGCTTTCGGCTTCCATGTCGACGCTTTCGTCACTGGTACTTACATCAAGCTCTACGCTTACTATTGACCTTATAAAGCCTTTCATGAAAAAGGAGATGTCCGATAAGAAGCAGGTGCTTATCATGAGAATACTCATTGCGGTATTCCTTATCGTATCGGTAGTAATTGCAATGAATCCGAATGCATACATCACAACGCTCATGTCGATCTCATGGGGTGCGCTTGCAGGTGCGTTCCTTGCACCGTTCATGTACGGACTTTTCTCTAAGAAGATCACGAAAGCGGCAGTATGGGCAAGCTTTATTTCCGGTGTAGGCATTACAGTTCTTCATATGTGTATATTCAGCCTCGGATTTTTCCCCGAAGCAGCAAAGGCAGCAGCTTCACTTCCGATAAACATGGCATCGCCTATCAATGCAGGTGCGCTGGCAATGCTGTTCGGTCTTATCATAGTGCCTGTTGTAAGCGCATTTACCAAAGTAAAGGATACGGCGGCTGTTGATAAGATATTTGATGAATGTTCCAAGGAGTTTAAGGCTTAAAATAAAAGGAGACGATTTTTCGGTCGTCTCCTTTTTTAGTTATAACTTAGGCAAGATGGAACCCGCCGCCTTAGAGGCGGGTTCCATCTTCAGTTTCAGTTGGGGTTCAATCCCCAACTGAAACTTCATCGCAGCTTCGCTGCGGCTTGCCACGTTGAATGACGGGGCAAGCCCCTTATTGAACATCTGCCACGAGTGTGTTGTATGCAAAATGTGCAGCCTCTTATCCCCAAGCCTCAACATCCATGAAAAACGGATAGATGTATTCGTTATCGTCAAGCGCTGCCTTAAATCGCATTGCAAATGCTTCAAGAAGTATCGCACTGTCTGAGTGTACAGTGAACAATCCATAGTCAGGCTCAAATTCAAGCTCGTCCATTATGTCGGGCATCTCTTCATCTATAAATTTCTTCGCAAGCGCCGTCCAGTCATAGCCGTTCCCGGTGAAACCTTCCGTCTTGCGGCTTTCAAATAACTCTATCTTGTAATCCTCTACACTGTATAAGTGCAGGCTTGCTCCCTCTTCAAAATCTACAATTACAAACGGTTTTATCCTGTCCCTTATCGTCATGCACACTTCACTCCTCTTTAACAAGATGTTTGCATGATTATAACACAGTTTTGCATAAATTGCAACATTTTTCAAAAATGTTTGTACAATGAATTTTGCACAAAAAAACATCATCAAAAGTTTTATTTTTTTTAGTAACAAGTGGCGAAAAAGACTTGACGTGCAGCAAATAAAGTAGTAAACTATAAAAAATATACTTTTTTGCGACATTGAAAAGAGGGAGGATTTTTTATGTTAGAAACTGATATGAGTAAAAAATTTGTAAAAGAGGGTCTTACATTTGATGATGTGCTCCTCATTCCGGCTGAATCAAACTGTACTCCGAATATGGTTTCTCTGGAAACACGTCTTGCAGGCAATGTTATGCTGAAAACGCCTATCATCACTTCTGCAATGGATACGGTAACGGAAGCAAATATGGCTATCGCTATTGCAAGAGAAGGCGGACTCGGTATAATCCACAAAAATATGTCCGTTGAAAAGCAGGCGGATGAAGTGGATAAGGTAAAGCGTTCTGAAAACGGTGTTATTGTCAATCCTTTCTCGCTTACGGCAGACCGTCTTGTTTCCGAGGCGGACGAGCTTATGGGAAAATACAAGATATCGGGCGTTCCCGTCGTTGATAAGGAAGGCAAGCTTGTAGGTATCATCACAAACAGAGATCTTCGCTTTTTAAGAGATTTCAGCACTCCTATCGGAGAGGTAATGACTAAGGAAAATCTTGTTACCGCTCCCGTAGGAACAGACCTTGAGGCTGCACAGAAAATTCTTATGAAGCATAAGATCGAAAAGCTGCCCATTGTTGATGATAACGGTATTTTAAAGGGACTTATTACTATTAAGGATATTGAAAAGGCTGTACAGTACCCTAATTCCGCAAGAGATAAGAGCGGCAGACTTCTTTGCGGCGCTGCTATCGGCGTTGCTCATAATATGATGGAAAGAGCACAGGCTCTCGTTGATGCACAGGTCGATGTTATCGTTCTTGATTCGGCACATGGTCATAATATAAATATCATAAGAGCTGTAAGGGAAGTAAAGGACGCATTCCCTCATATCCCCGTTATTGCAGGAAATGTTGCTACGGCAGAGGCTGCCGAGGCGCTTATTGCGGCAGGTGCAGACTGTATCAAAGTCGGAATAGGACCCGGTTCTATCTGTACGACACGTGTTGTTGCAGGTATCGGCGTACCGCAGATCACTGCTGTATATGATGTTGCTTGTGCGGCTGCAAGACATGATATACCGGTCATTGCAGACGGCGGCATCAAGTATTCGGGTGATATCGTAAAGGCACTTGCGGCAGGTGCAAATGTTGTAATGCTCGGCTCACTGCTTGCAGGCTGTGAGGAAGCTCCGGGTGCTACGGAAATTTACCAGGGCAGACAGTTCAAGGTATACAGAGGCATGGGAAGTCTTGGTGCAATGGCTTGCGGCTCCAAGGACAGATATTTCCAGGAAGACGCAAAGAAGCTTGTACCGGAGGGTGTTGAAGGACGTGTTCCTTATAAGGGACCTGTTTCCGATACTATATTCCAGCTTATCGGAGGCATCCGTTCCGGTATGGGTTACTGCGGCTGTCCTACAATAGCAGACCTGCATGAAAAGGCACAGTTTGTAAAAATTACGGGTGCGGGTCTTAAGGAATCACATCCTCACGATATATATATCACAAAGGAAGCTCCGAACTATTCCGCACAGATTTAATGACGGGGCAAGCCCTTATTGAATTACGGATTTTTACGCACAGGCAGTATATGCGGTCTGTGCGTTTTTTTGTTCGGACAAATAATTTTCAGAAATTCTCTTGATTTTAGTACGATTTTGAAGTACAATATATAACAATGTATTTAGTTGTAGGAGGTTTGTGATATGGGAATTTTATCTTGTGCGGCTGTTTTTACGGATCATATGGTTCTGCAAAGAGGTAAAAACATAAATGTATGGGGTATTGCGTATGACAATACGGAAATAACAGTGTCCTTGAACGGCAAGACGGCGAAAGGCATTACCAAAAACCATAAATGGCAGGTTTCACTTCCCAAAATGGAAGCAGGCGGTCCTTATGAAATGACTGTGTCGGGCGGCGGAGAAATGATTTCTTTCAAAGATGTCATGATAGGCGAGGTATGGCTTGCGGGCGGTCAGTCTAATATGGAGTTGGAGCTTCATTCGTCGCTTAACGGCGAAGAGGTCATCAAAAATATAAAGGACGTAAATGTCCGCTTTTATTATACCAAGAAAAATGCTTACATAGACGAATATTTTTATGCGGACGAAAGAAACGGAGGCTGGGCGGCTGCTTCTCCCGAAACCACATGGGCATGGTCTGCTGTCGGATATTATTTTGCAAAGAAGCTTTCCGAAGACCTCGGAGTTACCGTCGGCATAATCGGTTGCAACTGGGGCGGCACTTCCGCTTCTGCATGGATGTCAAGAAAAATGCTTGAAACCGACGCAGATACAAAAACATATGTCGATGAATATGACAAGGCTATGGAAGGCAAGACCTTTGAGCAGTACTGCGAGGAGCTGGAGGATTATCAGAACTGGTATAACGAGTGGCAGCCAAAGATAGACGAGTTTTATTCCAAAAATCCTACGGGCGAATGGGGCGATGCACTTGCATTTGCAGGTCCGTGCAGATATCCCGAACCGCTTGGACCCAAGTCACCGTTCCGTGCCTGCGGCGTGTATGAAACAATGCTTAAAAGAGTGTGCCCGTATACACTTGCAGGATTTTTATACTACCAGGGTGAAAGCGACGACCACAAACCCGATATGTATTACAAACTGCTTAAAATGCTTATAGAACAGTGGAGAGGCGACTGGAATGACGATACACTGCCGTTTATGCTTGTTCAGCTGCCAATGCACATAAACAGAGGTGAGCCGGATTACAAGCACTGGTGCAAGATAAGAGAGGCGCAGATGCGTGTTCATCAGACAGTGAAGAATACGGGTATAGCGGTAATTCTTGATTGCGGAGAATACGGAAATATCCACCCTGTGAACAAGCAGCCGGTAGGAGAGCGTCTTGAGCTTCAGGCACTTTATCATGTGTACGGAAAAATTTCCGCAGATGAAGCATACGGCGCAATATATAAATCATGCGAGTATACCGGGGACGGCGTCTTGCTTTCCTTTGAACATTCCGCAGACGGCTTTGAAATGCGCAGCGCAAAGGATATAGGTTTTGAGATCGCAGGGGCGGATAAGAAATACTATCCCGCAAGCGCAAGACTTATGGGGGATAAGATACTTGTTTCCTCACATGAAGTATCCGAGCCGAAATATGTAAGATATAACTGGACAAACTACGGCGAGGTGACTGTTTTCTCAAAGAACGGAATACCCCTTGCACCGTTCAGAACGGACAGAAACGACGATTAAGCAAACGTATACAGAAAGGATTTTAACATGAAGATATCATCATTATTCGGGCAGGGCAAAACGGTTTTTTCTTTTGAGGTATTCCCTCCCAAAAAGACAAGCCCAATCGAAACTATTTATGATACTCTTGATAAGCTTAAGGAGCTTTCTCCTGATTTTATAAGCGTTACATACGGTGCGGGCGGAAACATTGCAGACACCACGACCTGTGATATCGCTTCATATATCACACGAAAGCTGAATATAATCTCAGCTGCACATCTTACCTGTGCTTACAGCACAAAGGATGGCGTTCTTGAACAGCTTGCGCGTTTCAAGGAAAGCGGCGTGGAAAATATTCTTGCTTTAAGGGGCGACATAAATCCTGATATTCAGAGAAAGCATGATTTTGAGCACGCAAGCGACCTTACCGCATTTATAAAGACAAACGGAGATTTTCATGTATCGGGCGCTTGCTATCCCGAATGTCATATTGAGGCGGAAAATATGGTTGAGGATATAAAAAATCTGAAAAAAAAAGTAGACTGCGGCGCAGAGCATCTTATGTCACAGCTTTTCTTTGATAATGCGGTGTTCTATGATTTTATAGAAAAAGCACGCATTGCCGGTATAAATGTTCCCATTGAAGCAGGGATAATGCCCGTTGTAAATGCAAAGCAGATACAGAAGATGGTGTCTATGTGCGGCGCAAGCCTGCCTGCAAAGTTTACGAAGATAATGCAGCGCTATGAGAATAATCCCGAGGCTTTGCGTGATGCAGGTATCGCATATGCGACAGATCAGATAGTAGATCTGATATCAAACGGTGTGGATGGAATACATCTTTACACGATGAACAATCCGTATATCGCAAAAAGAATAAGCGAAAGCATAAAAAGCCTGCTGTAAAATGCGGAGAGGAGAGTTGTCCGTGAACAGGATAGCAAAATTTTCAAAGGTGTCCTTTGACAGATTTAAAAAAGACTGGCAGGACGCTTTTGCGAAAGACGATGATAGTACCGTCAAGGAGATATATGATAATATAAAGCTGCCGGTAAGAGCGACAAAGGGCTCGGCAGGCTATGACTTTTTTATACCATCGGACGTTGTTCTCGAACCCGGAAAAACAGTACTTATCCCAACGGGGATACGTGCCGGGATAGAGGACGGCTGGGTACTTCAGATATTCCCCAGAAGCAGCCTTGGATTCAAGTTTCGTATCCAGCTTGACAACACCGTCGGTATCATAGACAGTGATTATTTCTATGCCGACAATGAAGGACATATAAAAATAAAGCTTACAAACGACTCAAAAAATTTCAGCACCGCAGAAATTGAAAGCGGCAAGGGCTTTGCACAGGGTATTTTCCTGCCGTTCGGCATAACAAACGATGACGATGTTTCCGAGGAACGCAGAGGCGGTTTCGGAAGCACCGATAAAAAATAAAGCTGTACTGGAAGTGTTTTGTTGATTTGTGTTACAGGCGATATGCACGGCGAGCTTGAGCGTTTTAACGACAAGCGTATAAAGCGTCTGAAAAAGGGCGATATATTGATAGTGTGCGGCGATTTCGGCTTTATATGGGACGATTCAAAGCGTGAGAGAGCCATACTTAAAAGCATAGGAAAGAAGCGTTTTTACACCCTTTTTGTGGAAGGCTGTCATGAAAATTACAACCTGCTTTCAAAATATCCAGAGCGTGAATTCTGCGGCGGTATAGTAAACGTTATATCCGGCAATCTCATGCGCATGAAAAGGGGAAGTATATTCAACTTTCAAGGTCACAGCTTTTTCGCTTTCGGCGGCGGTCAGACAAAGGATATCGACATAAGGCGTGATTCAAAGACATGGTACGAATCGGAGCTGCCATCTCTTGAAGAGGTAATGACGGGAGTTCTCAATCTCAGGGCGGCGGATAATACCGTGGATTATATCGTCACACATGAGCCGCCTGCCTCAATGAAGGAGTTTCTTGATTTTGAGATATATCAGATAAGCCATATGCATACATTTTTTGATGCAATAAAAAATGACTGTAAATTTAAAATGTGGTTTTTCGGAAAAGCACATAAGAATAAGCTTATTCCGCCCAAGTACCAATGTCTTTTTGACGAGGTGGTGCAGATAAAGGGCGAGAATGATAAATGATGAAGGAGAGATATATATGCCGCATATTTCGGTAAAAATGTTAAAAGGACGTACAGAGGAACAGAAAAAAGCAGCTGCCGCAAAGCTTACTGCGGCTTTGTGCGACGCTCTCGGCTGCGGTGACAGCCATGTAACGGTATCCATTGAGGATTTTACCGCCCAGGAATGGCAGGACGTTTTTGCGGAGGATATTGCCGGAAAATCCGACAAGCTTTATAAAAAGCCGTCCTACGACCCGAAGGATCTTCTGTAAATGGAGTATCTTGTAAGAGGTGCGGATATCCGTATTAAACAGACCGACTTCGATCTTGATGAAACGCTTGACTGCGGTCAGGCGTTTCGCTGGGAAAGAACGGGGGATAAAGCATATCACGGCTTTATGCTGAATACGCCGCTTGATATTTATGCCGAAAAGGACTTCTTTGTGCTAAAAAACACATCGGAGGAGGACTTTTTGAAAATATGGGCGGAGTATTTTGATTTGTATACCGATTACGGCGAACTTAAACGTATCTTTTCCGAGGACGAAACTCTTTCAAAGGCGTGTGCTTATGCAGGCGGAATACGTCTTTTGAAGCAGGACGCATGGGAGGCACTGCTTTCGTTCATAATCTCGCAGAATAATAATATACCAAGGATAAAAGGCATCATAAAGCGTCTGTGCGAGGAAAACGGCGGTTTTCCCACACCCGATAAGCTCTGCGGAAAGACGGCTGATGATTTTTCCTATTTAAGAGCGGGCTTTCGGGCAAAGTACATAGAGGACTGCGTGAATAAAGTAAATTCGGGCAGTATATCTCTTGACAGGATAAGGACTGCTCCTCTTCCCGAAGCAAGAAGGGAGCTAATGTCTGTAAAAGGCGTAGGACCTAAGGTGGCGGAATGTGCGCTGCTTTACGGAATGTACCGTGTGGAGTGTTTTCCTGTGGATGTGTGGATAAAGCGTGTTATGGAGAAATATTATCCCTGCGGTCTGCCGGAATACGCAAAAGCCCATGCAGGTATCGCACAGCAGTATCTTTTTCATTATATGAGAACTGCCGAATAAAGCAAAAGGAGTTTTTTTATGCGTGACAGTATTCTGACAATACCTATAAGTGAAATTTTAGAGCCTCGTGACGGCTGTCCCGTATGCAGAATGAGAGATATGCTTGAACAGCGCACGGTCGAATATATAATGGGTGCGGCTATGATGGAGCCGGACGTCAGGATAGAAACCAACCGTGCAGGCTTTTGCCATGTTCATTTTCAGCAGATGATGAAGCAGAAAAACCGTCTGTCTTTGGCGCTTATGCTCCAGACGCATCTTGAAGAGGTGGATAAGCAGCTTTTTTCAAGGAAGAAGCTTTTTGAACCCAAAAATGCAAAGAAGCAGAAGCTTTCACAGATAAATGAATCCTGCTTTGTATGCGAAAAGGTGGACTGGGGCATGGAAAGACTTATGCGCACATTTTTTGAGATGTATGCGCAGGAGGAAATAAAAAAGCTTTTAGCCGGGCAGGAGTATATATGTCTGCCGCATTACGATCTGCTTCAGTCGCTTGCACCGGCATATCTTCAAAAGCAGGAACTGGACAGTTTTGTAAAGCTTATTTCCGCTTTGACGGAAAAATATATAGCGTCGCTTTATGCAGACGTATCGCAGTACTGCACCATGTATGATTACCGCAACACGGGCAAGGACGCAGATTGGGGCAATTCAAAGGACAGCATTGAAAGGGCAGTAAAATTCCTCGTATCGAGAAATTAAATGTAAGGAGAAATTATTTGATGAGCAAGGTTAAAATTATGACAGATTCCGCATCGGACGT
>CASFZT010000033.1 GCA_949299215.1 uncultured Ruminococcus sp. | reverse complement strand
ATAATCGGAATAGTATTTTCTCTGTTCGTACCTGCTGTGACATATTCCTGCTCAATAACCGGACTTGCACTTGGCATCAAAAAAAGAAAAACGCATAATTCCTCTGCGGCTATCGTTCTTAACATAATCGCTATTGCAATTGCTGCTGTAAATTCGATCATCGGCATCATCATGACATTGAAAATGTTCAGAACACACGAAAAGGAAAGTAACACCAAGCTTTCTGCCGACACTTAATAATTTATTTTTTAAAAACCAAATCCCGGGAAGGAATTGCATGCAATCTTCCCGGGATTTTTATTTTTAACCGATCATACTTAGCCTTCCCAGCTATTAAGGTACTCCTCCTGCTCCGGCGTAAGCCTGTCTATCTCCATACCCCAGAACTTTATCTTACGCATTGCCACTTCATTATCTATATACTTAGGCACATCTATCACTTTTGTATCGCCTATCAGAGAATCCTTATTCTTCACAAGGTGAAGTGCGGAAAGCGCCTGTATTGCAAAGCTCATATCCATAATTTCAGCAGGGTGTCCGTCGCCTGCCGCAAGATTTACAAGTCTGCCCTCTGCAATAACATTTATCCATCTGCCGTTTGCAAGCTTATATCCCATGATATTTTTCCTTGCGACCTTTGTTTCAACGGCTATTTTACGCAACGCGGCAACATCTACCTCTACGTCAAAATGTCCTGCGTTGCAGCAGATAGCTCCGTCTTTCATAACGTTAAAGCATTTTTCGGTTATAACGTCACGGCAGCCTGTAACGGTAATAAAGAAATCACCTATTTTTGCCGCTTCCTCCATTTTCATTACTTTAAAACCGTCCATTACAGCTTCCATTGCCTTTATAGGGTCGATCTCGGTAACAATTACTTCTGCGCCAAGTCCCTTTGCTCTCATTGCAACGCCCTTGCCGCACCAGCCGTATCCTGCAACGACAACATTCTTTCCCGCAACGATAAGGTTTGTTGTTCTGTTGATGCCGTCCCACACAGACTGTCCCGTGCCGTAACGATTGTCAAACAAATGCTTGCAGTCTGCATTATTTACAAGCACCATCGGGAATTTCAGTTCCCCTGCCTTATCCATTGCAATAAGTCTTATAATACCCGTGGTAGTTTCCTCACAGCCGCCTATTACGTCCTTTATCTTTTCCGGATATTCATTGTGGATAAGGTGAACAAGGTCTCCGCCGTCATCTATAATAATATTCGGTCCTGCTTCAATAACTCTTGAAATATGACGATGATACTCCTCGCTTGTTGCGTCATACCAAGCATAAACGTTAAGTCCGTCATGTACAAGAGCCGCTGCAACGTCGTCCTGTGTAGACAAAGGATTGCTGCCTGTAACATACATTTCCGCACCGCCTGCGGCAAGCACCTTGCAAAGATACGCTGTCTTTGCTTCAAGATGCACGGACAATGCTATCTTTATATTCTTAAACGGCTTGGTTTCAGAAAATTCCTTTTCTATACTGTTCAAAAGCGGCATATTTGCCTTTACCCAGTCAATTTTTATTTCTCCGTCCTGCCAAAGCTCGGGGTTTCTTATTTCGCTCATTATATCATTCCTTTCTTGCATTTTCGTTTCATTGTAACATATATTCATTTATTTTTCAAGTGCTTCAAACACCGAGGAGTATTAATGTCAGATCTGTAAGTATCACTGCCATCATTGTCGCTGCGGTGATTTTTAATTTCTTTCCGCTTATTTTGTCGGTAAGTTTTCTTATTGACGGTCTGAGCACTCTTACAAGAAAAACGCACATTGCTCCGAAAATAAGACTGCTTCCCAAGGCTATTCTTCCGTCAAAATTAAATTTCCAGCTATAATAATCCCAAAGTTTTTCCTCTGTAAACAGCTCCAGAAAATACGAAGCCGCCAGCTCCAGAGTGGTTATTACCGCCATACCCAAAACAAACATCAGAAGGATATTTTTCATTCTCCCGAAAATCAAAAGCAAAAATATCGAACAAAAGCCATATATCGGACAAAGCGGAAGCCGCAGAAAACCGCGCTCCGCAAATTTTCCCCACACGGCCGATGTCAATATCGTTTCATATCCCCAGCCGATAAAGCTGTATATTACAAATTCAATGACAAGTACGGCAAGACGGTCTGATTTTTTGGCAATATCAACCCTTTGCATCATACCATGTTTTACCCTTTTCAACGTCTGCAGTAAGCGGAACGGACAGCTCGGCTGCATTTCTCATTTCCTCGCCAAGCACCTCCGCTGCACGCTCGGCATCATTTTCGCTTACCTCAATAATAAGCTCATCGTGTACCTGGAGTATCAGTCTTGCATCAAGCTGTTCCTTTTTCAATCTCCGATACACCTTTACCATTGCTATCTTGATAATATCCGCCGCCGTACCCTGTATAGGCGCATTCATTGCGGCTCTTTTTCCGAACGCCTGCAAATTTTTATTTGAGCTTTTAAGTTCTGCAATATATCTTCTTCTGCCAAACATTGTAACTGCATAGCCTGTCTTTACTGCGTCGTCAACTGTCTTGTCCATAAACGCCTTTATATCGGGATATTTTGCAAAGTAGTTCTTTATATATCTGTCCGCCTGTGCAACAGACACATCTATATCCTTTGAAAGAGAAAATGCGCCTATACCGTAAACTATGCCGAAATTTACCGCCTTTGCCGCACGCCTCATTTCCAAAGTCACCATATCGGGCGGCATATCAAAAACCTGCGCTGCCGTTGCTGTGTGAATATCCTTTCCGTCAATAAAATTCTGCCGCATATTTTTATCTCCGCTCATATGCGCAAGTATCCGCAGTTCGATCTGACTATAATCCGCATCAAGAAGAACATATCCGTCATCAGCCTTAAAAAATTTACGCATATTTCTGCCGAGCTCGGTTCTTACGGGAATATTCTGCATATTCGGCTCTGTGGAAGAAATACGTCCCGTTCGTGTTTCGGTCTGCTTGAAAACAGAACGCACTCTGCCGTCCTTTCCGACCACCTTCAAAAGCCCCTCCACATATGTCGAATTAAGCTTTGTAAGCTGTCTGTACTGCAATATAAGCTCAACTATCTCATGCTTATCACGCAGATTTTCAAGCACCTCCGCATTTGTGGAATATCCCGTCTTTGTCTTTTTTCCGCACGGAAGTCTCATTTCCTCAAAAAGCACCGTGCCAAGCTGTTTGGGTGAACCGATATTAAACTCATGACCTGCCATTGAATATATCTGCTGTTCGATATCCGAAATATCATGTGTAAGCTGTTCGCCAAAAGCCTTTACACCATCCGTATCTACACGAACACCGTAATATTCCATTGAAGCAAGCACCTCGGTAAGCGGCAGTTCGATATCGTTCAGAAGATTTTCCATTCCCGCAGCCTTTACCTCTCCGACAAGCTTTTTGCAAAGCGGCGCAAGGCTTGCAATATCCGCATTTTCTCCCATATTGTCGTAATAATGTACACCGTATTCGGCACACATCTTTTCAATCGTATACTCCGCAGACGATGTATTCAGCAGATATCCGAGGATGTCCGCATCTGCCTCAATATTTTTAAGTTCCCTGCCGTTTTCAAAGCAGAATTTATATGCATTTTTTGCCTGAAAGGCATACTTTTTGCAATCAGAGGATAAAATATCAAGCTGCATATCCTTATCGGAAACAATATATATATTATCCCCGACTGCCGCTTTAAGCAAACCGTCATTATATATGACCGATAAGATCTTATCGGTATCAAGTACGTCACTTGTAAATTCAGCCACGGTATACTCAACCGCCGGCTCTTTCTCTGCCTTTTCCGTAACAGACGCAGCCGCAGACGGCTTTATATCCAAACGTTCAAGCAGTTTGAACATTTCAAGCTCGGTAAGCATTTCCGAAACCTTTTTTTCGTCTGTATCACCAATCAGATATGCCTCGGTTTTATTTTCGACAGGTGCATTTGTAACAATAGTTGCAAGCCATTTGCTGTGAAGTGCATCTGCTTTACTCGTTTCAAGCTTGGCAATCACCGACTTTGTCGCCGTGACTTCGCCATTCTCAAGCTTTTTGTAAAGCTCCTCCACGCTGTGATAGTCCTTTATAAGAGAAAATGCTGTCTTTTCGCCTATGCCTTTTACACCCTTTATATTATCAGAACTGTCGCCCATAAGACCCTTTAAGTCAATAAGCTGTATCGGCTCCAGACCATAATCCTCACGGAATTTATCGGGAGTATATACTTTAAGCTCTTTTGTGCCGTGCAGCATGACTGTTACCCTGTCATTCACAAGCTGCAGCGAATCTCTGTCGCCTGTAAGTATATAACATTCATCGCCGCTTTCATACGCAGTTCTTGCAAGTGTACCGAGTATATCGTCCGCCTCAAATCCCTCCGTTTCAAGAACATGAACTCCCATATCTTTAAGCAGTTCCTTTATCATTGGCATCTGACCTGCAAGCTCTTCGGGCATACCGTGTCTGTTTGCCTTATACTCGCTGTCCGCCTTATGACGAAACGTCGGCGCTCTCATATCAAACGCACACGCAACTGCCTCAGGCTTCACATCTCCCAATACTTTAAGATATATATTCATAAATCCCGTGATCGCATTTGTAAAGACGCCTTTCTTATTTGAAAGCATTTTTATACCGTAAAATGCACGGTTCATTATACTGTTTCCGTCTATTGCAAGCAGTTTCATAAACATTCTCCTTTTATAACTTAGGCAAATTGAACAATTTGTAATATATACATAAAAATATCCATAATGTATATAAATTTAGTCATGGATATTTGCATATATACACCACAAACCGTCTGCACGGGAATTTATATCTCCCATGCAGACGGGTTTGGCTATTTTATCATTGAGCTGACATTCTGACGGTTAAGCGCACGCTTGAGCTTCAATTCCGCAAGATCGATATCATGCGGATCCTTGAATTTTTCAAGCCTTGCACGTGCATCCGCCTCGGAACGCTTTGCCCATTCAACGTCAATTTCATCTGCCCATTCAACGGCATTGGCAATTATAGAAACCTTATTTCCGCCAACCTTTATAATTCCCGTAGAAATCGCTGCCACTTTGAATGTTCCGTCCTCCATCATTATTTTGAGCGGACCGGACGGCAGGCTTGCCACAAGATTTGTATGGTGTGCAAGAACGCCTATATCACCCTCTGTTGTACGAACAATAATTTGGGAGGTTTCTCCATCAAAAAATACCTTTTCCGGAGTTATGACGTTAAGCCTGAACTGAGCTGCCATATCTTTATAATACTCCGTTTCGGGAGCATATCCTCCTTTCCGTCAGACATTTACCTGCTGCTTTGCCTTTTCAACAACCTCGTCAATAGTACCGGCAAAGAGGAATGCGGACTCGGGCAGATCATCATGCTTGCCCTCAATTATTTCCTTAAATCCGCGTATCGTTTCCTTGAGCGGTACATACTTGCCCTCAAAGCCTGTAAACTGTTCAGCTACACTGAACGGCTGTGAAAGGAAACGCTGGATCTTTCTTGCACGGGAAACAGTCAGCTTATCGTCCTCGGAAAGCTCATCCATACCCATGATAGCAATAATATCCTGAAGCTCGGTATAACGCTGAAGAATATTCTGCACCGATCTTGCCACCTCATAATGCTCATATCCCACTACTTCCGGTGTAAGTATTCTTGATGTGGAATCAAGCGGATCAACCGCAGGATAAATACCCAAGGACGCTATATCTCTCGAAAGAACCGTAGTTGCGTCAAGGTGAGCAAATGTCGTTGCCGGAGCAGGGTCTGTAAGGTCATCGGCAGGTACATAAACAGCCTGTACCGATGTAATGGAACCCTTTCTTGTAGACGTGATGCGCTCCTGGAGCGCACCCATTTCCGTTGCAAGAGTCGGCTGATAACCAACCGCAGACGGCATACGTCCCAACAATGCTGAAACCTCCGAGCCTGCCTGTGTAAAACGGAAAATATTATCGATGAACAGCAGTACGTCCTGTCCCTCAACATCACGGAAATATTCCGCCATGGTAAGTCCAGAAAGTCCTACTCTCATTCTTGCTCCGGGAGGCTCATTCATTTGACCGTAAACGAGAACGGTCTTATCTATAACTCCCGAATCACACATTTCGTTGTAAAGGTCGTTACCTTCACGGGTTCTTTCGCCTACGCCCGTGAATACGGAAATACCGCCGTGCTGATTTGCAACGTTGTTGATAAGTTCCTGGATAAGAACGGTCTTTCCAACGCCTGCACCGCCGAACAAGCCTATCTTACCGCCTCTGAGGTACGGACAGATAAGGTCGATAACCTTGATACCCGTTTCAAGTATCTCATTTGAAGCAGTCTGTTCTTCATACGACGGAGCCTCACGATGAATAGGCCATTTCTCCTGCGTTACGGGAGTTTCCTTATTATCAACAGGCTCTCCGAGAATATTGAAAATTCTCCCCAGAGTTTCCTTTCCTACGGGAACTGTAATCGGGCTTCCCGTATCAACTGCATTCATTCCTCTTACAAGACCGTCCGTAGAGGACATTGCAATGCAGCGCACAACATCATTGCCTATATGCTGAGCAACCTCGCACACAAGCCTTGTGCCGTTATTGTCAATTTCTATTGCATTCAGAAGATTCGGAAGATTATCCTGTTCAAACTGAATATCGACAACCGCACCGATAATCTGAATAATCTTACCGATATTATTCTGTGGCATCAGTTAATCACCTCGTTAAATAGTGTGGTGTGAATACGGTTTACTCCTGTGCAGACGCACCGCCGACGATCTCGGTAATTTCCTGTGTGATCGACGCCTGACGTGCACGGTTATAAACCAGTGACAGATGTGATATCATTTCGGACGCATTATCCGACGCATTTTCCATTGCGGTACGTCTTGCAGCCTGTTCTGCGGCAAAGCTATCCACAACGGCACCGAATATCATACCTGTTATATATTTGGGAACAATGGCATTGAAAACCGCCGCCGGTGACGGCTCATAAATGGGAAACTCGCTCTGTCTTTGCTTTTCCTTCGGAATGTCGATGGGGAGTATCTCATAAGACTGCGGATGCTGCACAAGTGCCGAAACAAACTCCGTATTGAACAGCTCCACTCTGTCAACCTCGCCCTTGATATACGGCGTTACAA
The DNA here is from genome assembly GCA_949299215.1 of uncultured Ruminococcus sp. Lineage (GTDB taxonomy): Bacteria > Bacillota > Clostridia > Oscillospirales > Ruminococcaceae > UMGS363. The sequence goes on along the minus strand of CASFZT010000033.1, from coordinate 5,409 downwards.
TAGCGTCCGCAATTGCCGCCGCATGATGCATACGTATCTCCTGACCGACATTTACATACGAACCTACCATATTATAGCCATGCTTTGTAAAATACTCAGCCGCTTTTTTGCCTATGGCAAGTATCTGTATATTACATTCGCCGAGTTCACTTATACGAGCCTGCACAAGCTTGAGCAAATTTGAATTGAAACCGCCTGCCAGACCTCTGTCGCCTGCTATCACGACAAGCATGATATTCTCTGCATTGCGGTTCTGCGTATACGGGGATAAAAACTCCGGGTTTTCCGCCTGGATCTCGCACATTGTTTCATAAAGCGTATTAAAGTACGGACGTGCCTTATCAGCCTTTTCCTTAGCCTTTTTCAGCTTTGAAGAGGATACGACTTCCATTGCCTTAGTTATCTGCAATGTGGATTCAACGCTCTTTATACGCCTTTTTATACTTTTCATGTTTCCCGAAGCCAATTTATACACCCTCCTTTTTACGGTTTATTTTAATGCGATCAGAGCTTGTCGGAAATAAATTTCTTTGTAAACTCTGCAAGCGCCTCCGAAAGCTCCTGTTCAACCTCTTCCGAAAGTATCTTTGTAGTTCTTATGGACTCCGTAATATTAGGATGATTATCGGCAATATATGAAAACATTTCATTCTGATATTCCTTTACATAATTAAGTGGAATATCGTGCAGGAAATTATGCGTTACCGTATATATGATAAGCACCTGATTTTCAACCGGTATCGGTGAATTTCTGTCCTGCTTGAGAACTTCAACAACTCGTTCGCCGAGTGCCAGACGTTCTTTTGTATCCTTATCAAGATCGGAGCCGAACTGTGAGAATGACTGCAGCTCACGATACTGAGAATAGGTAAGCTTCAGTGAACCGGAAACCTTCTTCATAGCCTTTATCTGCGCAGCACCGCCTACACGGGATACGGAGATACCCGGGTTTACGGCAGGGCGTATACCGGAATTGAAAAGGTCCGTTTCAAGGAATATCTGACCGTCTGTAATGGAAATAACGTTTGTCGGGATATATGCGGAAACGTCGCCTGCCTGTGTTTCGATTATAGGCAGTGCTGTAAGCGTACCGCCGCCGTAATCCTCATTAAGTGAACAAGCTCTTTCAAGCAGACGGGAATGAAGATAGAAAACATCTCCGGGGTATGCCTCACGTCCCGGCGGACGCTTGAGCAGAAGGGAAAGTGTACGATATGCTACCGCATGCTTTGAAAGATCATCATATACGCAAAGCACGTCCTTGCCCTTTTCAAGGAAATATTCACCCATAGCACAGCCCGAATAAGGAGCTATATACTGTAGCGGAGCCAGTTCCGAAGCAGATGCGGAAACTACTATGGTATAATCCATAGCACCGTTCTTTTCAAGGATTTCAACTACATTTGCAACGGTAGACTGTTTTTGTCCTATTGCAACATAGATGCAGATAACATTCTGCCCTTTCTGATTAATAATGGTATCAAGAGCGATAGCGGTCTTGCCTGTCTGTCTGTCGCCGATGATAAGCTCACGCTGTCCTCGTCCGATAGGTATCATTGAGTCAATAGCCTTGATACCCGTCTGCAAAGGACGGCTTACGGATTTTCTTGTAATAATACCAAGTGCCGTTCTTTCGATAGGCATTGTTTTATTTGTGAGTATAGGACCCTTTCCGTCAATAGCCTGACCAAGTGAATTTACAACTCTGCCAAGCAGTTCCTCGCCTACGGGTACGGACATGATCCTTCCGGTGCGCTTTACCTTGTCACCCTCCTTGATATCCGCATCGGAACCAAGCATAACCGCACCTACAAAATCCTTTTCAAGGTTAAGTGCCATTGCGCTTACTCCGCCATCGAACTCAAGCAGTTCGCCCGACATACACTTTTCAAGACCGTGTATCTTTGCGATACCGTCACCAACGGTAACAACAGTACCCGTATCCGAAAGCTCTATTCTGGAGTTGTAATTCTTAATCTGCTCTTTAATCAAGCCGGTAATTTCATCCGGACGTAAATCCATTAATTACACCAACTTTCAATTTTGATTTTATTTTGGAAACACCGGTCAATGTAAATTATTTTAATACGAAAACAATTTAAAAAGTGTTTCCCATGCACTTATGCAATAATACCGTTAATCTGTTTCTGAATCGTATCAAGCTTAGTTTTTACCGAGCCGTCAAGCATGGTATTTTTACTGCTTATAACAATTCCGCCTATAATGGACTCATCTACCTTTTCGGCCAGTATGATCTTCCTGCCATAAACCTTTTCAAGCTTTTTAACAAGCTTGTCTTTAAGCACGGTACTTATCGGAATACTTGTGGTAACGGTGACCTCGGCTATTCCGCTGACATTGTACCATCTTTCCTTATAGGCATCGGCAATTTCCGACAAAGCGTTTCCTCTGTCCTTTTCCGTAATAACACAGATAAAATTATATACGATATCCGAAACCTTTCCCTTGAATATTTTCTCCACCGCAGAAAGTTTATCGCCCTTTCCTATTATCGGTGACGACAAGAATTTTGACAGCTCCGGATTGTCCTTCCATACGGCTTTCAAGCCGTTAAGCTCTTCAAAGACTGCCTCGGTGCAATTCTGCTCCGACGCAAGCTCAAAAAGCGCATCGGAATATATTTTTCCGACAGAACCTGCCATTAAGACCCCACCTTTCCTTTAAGACTGACCGTCCATCTCATTGATGAAATCTTCAATAAGCTTTTCGTGGGTTTTCTGATCGATTTCTTTGGAAACAACCTTTTCGGCAATAGATATAGCAATATCGGAAATCTCGTCCTTTATCTGGTTTACAGCACGTTTCTTTTCCTTTTCGATATCGGCTGCCGCCTTATTCTTGAGATTTGCCGCCTCAGCCTTTGCCTCGTCTATGATCTCATCGGAACGCTTCTGTGCTTTCTTTGAGGCATTCTTGATGATCTCGGCGGATTCTTCCTTTGCGGACGCAAGCTTTTCGGTATATTCAGCTTTCATTTCCTCGGCTGCCGTTTTAGCCGTATCGGCGTCCTCATAGGTTTGCTTTACCTCATTCTTACGTGCTTCAAGAACTGCATTTACCTTGTCAAAGAGAAAATGCTTCAGAACCATAAACAAAATTAAAGTGTTAAGCAGAGTGCCTATAATACTTGTAGGGTCTATTGAAAAAAATTCAAAATTAGCTGACATAAGCTATTCTGCCTCCTGTTTTATAATACTGTTTGTATAATACAACTCAGCTTCCGAGATATTTAAGGAACGGATTTGTAAACAGAAGTATGATAGCAACAAACAAGCCGTAAATACCGGTCGTTTCGGCAATAGCACATCCGATATACATTGTGGACATTACGTGGCTCTTGCATTCGGGCTGTCTGCCGATTACTTCTACCGTCTTACCTACCGCATAGCCTTCACCGATACCCGGTCCGATACCTGCGATCATCGCAAGACCCGCACCTATTCCCTGTCCTGCAAGAACAATTGCCTGTGCATTCAACAAAGCTTCGTTTTCCATAAAATTTTACCTCCAAATTTTTTGCTCGATTTGCTTACCGATACAGACTTTTACTCGCGTCCCAGCCTGATATACGCCATTGTAAGCATAATAAAAATGTATGATTGAATAACGCCGGAGAAAAGGTCAAAATAAATTGACAATACAGCAGGAATACCTATCTGGAATATATTGAAATAGTAAACGTCCGCATTGATATTCAGCAAACCATACAAGCCGGCGCTTGCACTTCCAAGCGCTGCATAAACGATCATGGTAATGAGCATACCGCCGGAAATATTTCCGTAAAGACGCAGTGCCATTGAAAGCGGTGTTGCAACCTCGCTTATGATATTAAGCGGATTGATGAACTGCTTCAGATACGAACCGACACCATGTGCCGATATCTTATGATAGGTTATCAGGACAAAGGTCATTACCGCAAGCGTTGCCGTTGTACTGATATCCGCCGTAACACTTCTGAAACCGAGCATAGATATGATCGAACCGAAAAGTATATAGCAGAAAACAGCGGCAATATACGGAGTATACGCCTTGAATGCCTCACCCATATTTTCATTTACCGCAGAATTGAAAAAATTCACTATATATTCCGCAATACACTGACGTTTTGTTTCGGGCACTTTTTTCAGATTATGGGTCAGTATCTTACATATTATAAAAATTATCAGAATCACGATCCATCCCGTTACAATAGATTCTGATAATGAGAAGATGATCTCCCCGTCCTCCGAAATAAGTGTCAGCATCCTTTTTGGACCCTGCACATCAATATTCATTAATCTTTTCCCTCCTTCCGTTTTTTCACTGCCGCATCAAGCGTGTAGATGATCTTAGGGAAGAAAAGCGGGATAACCGCCGACGGAAGATTGATATACTTGCTTTTTGCAGCCAAGATAAACAAAGCTGCACATATTGCCATTCTTATGCCGTAAAAAAGCATCATATAACGCTTTGCCGACGATATCGGACGTTCAACGGCACGTTCTGCCGAATATCCGATAAGAATGAAATTCACAAGCATTACTATCGTTCCAAGCACAATTCCCAAAGGCACGTCCACACAAAAGCCATACAGCGGCAGTGTGATCAAGTATATAACGCCGGCTGCTGCGACTGCACGCGGAACAAGAAACGTCAATTCTTTATTTATCATATCACTGAAAATTCCTATTCGCACACTGTCATCCTCCCGCATTAAAAACTATGGATTTATTATACCACATTATATTTATTTTTTCAACCATCATTACACATTTTTTGTTGCACTTTACACAATATATTGTTCATTTTGTATATTTAAAATAGAATTTATTTTCAAAACTGTTTTTTTTCAAAAAAGCTTGACATTTGCATCATAACATAGTATAATAATTAAGCTGTTTAACGATTTGTGCGGTATTGCCTTGATTTTTGATATTTTTTTAACAGCAAAGTTAGAATACCCGGTATCTCGGTGTGTATTCACAACGGGGCGTAACTCAGTTTGGTAGAGTGCTTGGTTTGGGACCAAGATGCCGCAGGTTCAAGTCCTGTCGCCCCGACCACATTTCGGTTTGATTTTTCAATTTGAGTCAGATGTGAATAAATTGTAAAACATTCAAAAAGTGATTGACAAGTTGATTTCAATGTGATATACTTTAAAAGTCGCTTGAAGATACGACTTAAAACGACAGAATAGTTTCTTACAAGCTGGTGTAGCTCAGTTGGTAGAGCAGCTGATTTGTAATCAGCAGGTCGGGGGTTCGAGTCCGTCCACCAGCTCCAATTTTTTACTTGCTTTTTTGTAAAAAACAAGTTATATTTATCCCTAATGACGGAGGAGTTCCCGAGCGGCCAAAGGGGGCAGACTGTAAATCTGTTGCTACTAGCTTCGGTGGTTCGAATCCACCC
>CASFZT010000032.1 GCA_949299215.1 uncultured Ruminococcus sp. | reverse complement strand
CAAGCTGACGTTCATGCTCTTCAAGATGTGCGCTGTCAGGCTTATGAAGTGCATCATACATCTTTACAAACTCAAGTGCATCTTCTTCGTTAAGCGGCTTGCTCATCAAAAATCCCTGTATATAATCACAGGTCATATTGCACAGGAAGTTATACTGTCCGACCGTTTCAATACCCTCGGCAACGGTCTTTATACCAAGATTATGCACAAGGTCTATTATCGAATCGGTTATTGCATAATCGCGCTGATTATTATTGATCTCGTCTATAAACGACTTGTCGATCTTAAGGCACTTTATCGGGAAATTTTTCAGATAATTAAGCGAAGAATATCCCGTACCAAAATCATCCAGTGCAATTGCAATACCAAGATCATTTATCTCATGTATTACATTATTATCCGAATCAGTAAAATCAATAAGCGTGGATTCGGTAATTTCGATTTGAATATTTTTAGTGTCTACCTGAGTTATTTCAATAACTCGCTTTATATGCTCAATATAATCTGAACGCTTAAGCTGTACCGGTGATACGTTTATTGAAATAATAATATCATCTCTGTAATTATCACAAAGCTGTTTCAGGAAGCGGCAGGAGCTTTCAAATATCCATGTGCCTATCTGCACGATCGCTCCCGTTTCCTCGGCTATCTGAATAAACTCAGTAGGAGGCACATTTCCAAATTCCGCACTGTTCCATCTGAGCAGTACCTCAAAGCCGTGGATATCTCCGGTTGCCGTTGAAATAATAGGCTGATAATTCAGATACAGTTCATTGTCACGCAAAGCCGTGGTAATTCTCTGTGCAAGGCTTGCTTTGCTGAATGTATGCTTCTTTGAAACATTAGTATAGAACGATACTCTGTCCTTGCCGTTTTCCTTTGCACGGTGAAGCGCCATATCCGCATCACGCAGCAGCATATCGATCTTCTCATCATCATCGGGATATATTGAAATACCCACAGAAAATTTGAAATATATATTGTCCGACATGATACGTACCGGCTTATCAAAAGCCTTTCGCATTATATCTATAACTTCATATATCTTTCCGTAATCACTGCCAAACTCTACTATCAGTATAAATTCATCACCGCTGAAACGATAGACCTTACCGTATTTTATAACTGCCGTAGAAAGCATTTCGGCAAATGTACGCAGCACTTCATCTCCAAAATTATGTCCGAGTGTTTCATTGAGCCACTTAAAATTATCAAGGTCAATAAACATAAGTGCAAAATGCTTATCTTCATTATCCTTTTTATAGTTGCAGATAAGATTTTCTATCTCATTATAAAGGCTTACTCTGTTAGGCAGCTCAGTAAGTATATCATTCTGCGCATACTGTTCTATAAGCGCATCCTTTTCCTTCAGCATAACGCTTATTTTATTTACATTATCCGCAATGGTTTTCAGCTCATTTTCGCTTGAAAGAACAGTATCTATCGTATTCTTATACGCTCCTTCGGTCATTCCGGAAACGGTTTCATTTATCTTCGGGATAAGTGCCGCTTCCTTATTCACCGCATTTCTTATCAGAATTACAGAAAGTATTACCATACAGCAAATTATCACACAGATCTGCTTGAAATACTTATAGATACCGCCGGTCATAATGTCATTGTCAAAAAGCACAATAATGCTCCAGCCGGGCACGGAAGTATTATCCACATTAAAATACACCGTATCATAACCATCCGAAAAGCTGTCTATTCCGTCCTGATATGACTCTGCCTGCGACAGAACATTTATCAGAGGTGCTCTGTTTACATTGAATTTATCTGTAAACTCCGTGCTTGACGGTGAATATATAAACGTACCAAAATTGCACGTCACTATTGGATAACAGCCGCTGTTAAGCGTATACTGCCCAAGTATCTTATTCAATGCATCAACGCTTATTTCAAGTCCCACATATCCCATCGTTGTTTCAATCTCCACAACCGGACATATGACCGTAACAACCTCTTGTGTATCGTCAAATACGCTCTTTGTAATTGCAGAACACATTGGCTGAGATGAAGTGCCGCTTGCCATATTTGATTTTTTATACCAATACTGATCCTTCAATGAAAAATCATCTGGCGATAAAAACTTTCCGCCATTTCCTATCAACGCTCCGCTCACGTCAAAAGCCAGCCATGCAGAAACGTTATCCTTATCCGACGAAACAAGTGTATCCAGAGAATCCATCACATATTTATAATCGGGAGATGAGACTATATCCTTCTCACTTCCGCTCACGCCTCCGTAATTGATAAATTCTGTGATCTTATCGTCGGATACTATTTTTTGCGTTTCCTTTATCTTTGGGTCCATATAATCATAAACAATGCTTGATATTACACTTGCGGCATTGTTCATATCATCACTTGATGAATCCTCTGCGGTGAATTTTGCAACAAAATATGATATGACACCAAACAACACCGTTATAATTATCATTATTACTATAACTAATTTCATTATTTCCGATAAAAAATTCTTCTTAGCAGGGTGTTTCATTCAATTTTTCCTTTCCCCTCAATTTGTATTTAAGGCAGCGGTTATTAATTCAGCAAAATAAAAATATGTAAATAACAATGCCATGCTTTTCTATATCATAATTAAGACAATACCGCACAGAGCCTGTGCGAAAGATGCAAAGTCAGATTTTTCGGCAGATTGTGCAAAAAAATTGCAGGCATACTGTCGTATGTCAAAAAATTTTTGTGCGATATGACGGAAAATCTGCAAGCAGATTTTGTGCAAAGCCGTCAAGCGGACTTTGTGCGGTATTGCCTTAAATATATTTTATTATACCACATTATACGGTTTAATCAAACACTTTTTTTAATTTAATTATATTTTTAACATATTTCATAAATCAAAAATAATTTTTTTATACAAAATTAATGGAAATGTTATAAAAATTAGTGCCGCAAATTACACTTTTTTTCATAGTGCATTAGTGCTAATATTTTACAACAAAAAATGCCACAAAATAATGTTGTAAAAATTGTGCAACATTTCTCTATGCGCAAAAAAATATGACATGATCCGATCATATACTATATAATTGGAGAAAAAACGTAAAATTTACCTGCATATTTTCATTGACTTTACAGTATAAATGTTATATAATAGTTATGTGTATAAATTTTAGGCTGCCATACGGGAATTGCCGAAAAATTTGTAAATTTCAAAGGATGGTTTCTATATGTTTTCGGCATTTAAATATAAAATTACCGCTCTTTCTTTCTGCTTGTGCCTTGTTTTATCGGGCTGCAAGCAGGTTTCTGAGGAGCCTCCATACAGTGCTTCATCCGCAGAGGTCGGCTTTTCCACATCGAAAACCTCTGTGACCGAAGCATCGAACGTGACTTCCGTCCCGGAGCAAACAACAACTTACATATGTGAAACTGCCGCATCTCAGGAAGATATCACCGAGCAGACAAGCACAGCTTCAACCTCGCAAACCTCATCGGAAGCTTCGGAAACGGAAGGCACCACATCCGAAACAGCTTCCGAAGAAACAACAACAACCACGGAAACAACAACTGTTCCTGAAACGGCTGCTGTTGAAACAACGACTGCAGAAACGACAACTGTCACAAAAGCACAGACCACGCTGCAAACGGAAAGTCCGTCTGAATTTACATCATTGCAGACAGAGCCTGTCACAGTCACAAAGCGCCCAACATACGGCACAAACACCTACTCCGCACTCAACTACCGTGAACAAAAGGGAATATGGATATCATATCTTGAATACGACATCATCATGAAAAACAAGACTGCTTCCTCATTCAAAAAGTCGATCGGAAAATACTTCGACAATATAAAAAGCATAGGCTTTAACACGGTATACGTTCAGGTGCGTGCTCACGGCGACGCATACTATGACTCCGAGCTTTTTCCTTCCGGTGACAGATTCAACGGAACAATGGGCACCTCCGAAAACTTTGACGCTTTGCAGATAATGGTGGACGAGGCTCACGAAAGAGGCTTATCCGTTCATGCGTGGATAAACCCCATGCGTCTTATGACTGACGAACAGATAAAAAACATATCGGACAAATATCTCATAAAACAATGGTACAACGACAGTGCCAAAAACGGCACTTACATAGTAAAGCACAGTGGCAGGTGGTATCTCAACCCTGCATACAAGGCAGTTCGTGAGCTTATTGCAGACGGTATTTCGGAAATACTTGCATCTTACGATGTGGACGGTATTCAGATAGACGATTATTTTTATCCTACTACCGCCGCTTCATTTGACAAGCAGGCATTCAGTGCTTCGGGCAGCAGCAGTCTTTCGGCATGGCGTATAAAAAACGTAAACTCCATGGTCAAGCTGCTTTACAACACAGTACATATTGCAAATCCCACTGCCGTATTCGGTATCTCACCGCAGGGCAGTATTGAAAATAACTACGATTCGCTTTATGCGGACGTGGAAACATGGTGCGGCGGCGGTTACTGCGACTATATCCTTCCGCAGGTATATTTCGGTTTTGACAACGCTTCGCTTCCATATGAACAAACCATAAACGAATGGAACGACATGATAACCGACAGCAGTGTCAAGCTCGTCATCGGACTTGCTGGCTACAAGGTCGGTGCAGTCGACACTTATGCCGGCGCATCCGGAAAAAACGAATGGCTGAACAACACGGACATTCTTGCACGTCAGATGGTTTTGGCTTCGGAATTGGAACATTACGGCGGATCAGCTATTTTTAGATATGCTTCGCTTTTTGAGCCGTCCTCTTCGGCAGCCAAATATGTATCCGCAGAGCTGGACGAAATAAAATTAATTAAGAACTAAAAAAGGAGAATTGAATTGAAGAGGAAGTTTTTGCGCATAGTGAGCATGGCAGCCGCATTTGCGATTGCGGCGACCCTTTCTTCATATATGTCCGTACTCCCCGGCAGTATCACCGCTTATGCGGAAAATGATTCCGACATAGTTGTGATCGAACCGCAGGAGAATATCAACCGTGATGAAGAACTCCCCGAATTTGAAGAGCCGGAATATGTCCCCATGTTCGTATTCCCCTCGCAGATGAGAGGCGTTTACATTACGCCTACCGTTGATTATGCTGTACCGAATGAGGACGGCACAGAAAAATCTCCGGAAGAAATATCGGCTGAAGTTGAAGCCATGCTTGACAGCATCGAACAAAACAAGCTAAACGCCGTTATCATAAACACCGACCGCAGCGGTGAGATTTTTTACAGCACTGATGTTAACGAAACTATAAACCGTTCCGTTATCGAATATGCGATCGATGCTGCAAAAGACCGTGGAATGTATGTATATCTTACATTCAGTATAAACTCTCTGCTTGAAAGTATGCAGAGCATGAGCTTTCAGGACAGGATAGACAGTTTTGCTCTTAATGTACACTCATTTACCGTAAAATACCCCGTTGACGGTATTATTCTTGACGGATACTATTCGTCAAAAACAAACACTTCCCTCAAGGATTACATGGACAATGGTTCCGGCATAGGCTTTGACAACTGGCTCATGGACAACGGTGCTTACGTTTTCAGCCTTGCTGCCGATGCAATAAGAAAGACAAATAACACCGTACCTGTCGGCATATCCATAAACGATGTATGGGCAAACTACACAACAAACGAAAGCGGTTCCGAGACAACCGTTGATTTTGAGGCGCTCACAGACGGCTATGCAGACACTTTAAGCTATATCAAGGACGGCTATGCAGATTTTATAATGCTTCGTGCGGAAGGTTCACGCACCGATAACGAAATGCCGTTCGGTGAAATTTCTTCATGGTGGAATGATGTTGCCGAGGAAGCAAACATACCGATGTTCATACGCCACATCAATGAACAGATATGCACGACTGCCGATGGCTGGAACTCCCCCGACGAGCTTGTGAAACAGGTGCTTGATACCGAGGACTGCTCCGCTTGTGCGGGAAGTGCTTTCAACTCGCTCTCCTCTCTCAATGAAAATCTTATGGACTCCACTACCGTACTCATGAAGCACTATGAGGACAACATTGATATTGAGGGTCTTAACAGCGAGCTTGAAATGACTCTCCCCAAAAAAACCAGCTACAAAACGGAAGAACCTACCGTTATCTTCGCAGGTTCATTCGACCCCAACTTCCCCGTATATTATCAGGGTAAGGAAATAAAGCTTAACGAAGCCGGACGCTTCTATTTTACCGAGGACCTTGAAGTTGGCGTAAACACATTTAAATTCCAGAACAAAGCAAAAATAATAACATATAAGATTACAAGAACGGTAAATGTTCTCAAGCAGATATCCCCTGCCGACAGCGTTATGCGTGTTGAAGGTGAATCCACCATCTCGCTCAGTGCGATTGCATACAAAGGCTCGGTAGTTACTGCAAAGGTCAACGGAAAAAGCATTACCCTCAACGAGGTAGACGGTCAGGTCGATGAGATCGATCCGAACTCCAGCTACACAAAATATGTCGGAAAATACACCGCTCCCGAGGGAAAGCGAGGTCAGGAAATCGACCTTGGATATGTTGAATTTTACGGCACATATCCTACCAAAACAGGCGATATAAACGAAAGCCGGACAGGTTCCAGGATAATCATAAACGCTCTTGCAGAGATTGCCAATGATTACAGCGGAAGTATTCTTATGGTAAACGATGACAACACAATGGTTTACAACTACCGCACAACAGACACTGCCCCCACACCGGATATGGCTCGTCTGCCGGCAGGTACTCTTGACTACATTGTAAAAACCGTTACCTACGGCGGCAAGGACTACTATCTTACCAACTCAGGCAAACGTATCCGCACAAATGCCGTATCTATCCTTGAAAACCGTCCTCTCGGCGACAATCCTTTATCCGTAACATCGGTAACCAAGGACGGCACAGACACGGTCATCAAGCTAAAGACAGCCGTAAAGATACCGTTTTCTATTTCATACAACAATCAATCCTACTCCGACGGTGACAACGGCAGCTACTACATCTCATCATTTGACGCTACCGGAATCACCATCACATTCGATTACATAACCTCCGTTTCCGCAGGCGATCTATCCTTCCCGGACAGTGCGATTTTCTCAAAGGGAACATGGGATGTCAAGACATCGGGAGACATGACCAAGACAAAACTTATTCTCAAATTCCGACAAGCCGGAATATACGCAGGCGTTACCGCTTCCTATGATTCGGAGGACAACCTTACATTCCGCTTCAACGGCTACCGCAACGGCATAAGCGGTGCGACCATTGTAATTGATCCGGGTCACGGCTACACGGGTGAATCGGCATTTGATCCGGGTGCTGTCGGACATATCAAGGAACAGGAAGCAAATCTTGCCATCTCAAAGTATCTTGCAGCATATCTTGAGGACGCAGGAGCAAATGTTATCCGTCTTAAAACGGAAAGTCAGACCTATGTCACAGAACAGCGAGCGGCTATCGCACGGCAGTACAGCCCTGACCTGTTCATATCGGTACACTGCAACGCCGCATCAAATAAATCGGCTACCGGTGCGGAAGCTTACTATTTTACTCCGTTCTCACAGCCGCTTGCTAAATATGTATCAGCCGCTATGGGCAGCTATCTCTACAACCACGTTGACGGCGGAGGTCAGGGTGATCGTGGTGCAAAGTACAACTACTTTTTTGTAACACAACAGCAGGACTTCCCGTCTATCCTTGTAGAATCGGGCTTTGTCACAAATTACACCGAAGCTATGGCTCTTGCTAATTCCAAACACCAGAAAAAGCTCGCAAAGGCTATTGTAACCGGCATAACAAACTACTTTGAACGATGCTCTTATTCATGCTACGGTGACGGAACGGGGTCTGCCGGCAATGATTTCTCCGATATTGACGAGCCGTCCGAGGATATTGTAACGGACATAACGATTGAAACACCGCCGGAAAATATTGTCACAGACATACCCATTCAAACAGACCCGTCAATTGAAACAACTGCACCTTTCTCCGAGGATGATACAATAATATCGGGTCAGACAAGCATATATGATTACAACGACCCATATTATCAATATTTTGGCACAGGGTCACAATAGCATAAAATTAAACAAAATGACCGTCTCTTATCTCAAATGACAGGAGACGGTCATGTTTTTATGCTTTACTCTTAACCTTGTATTTCTTTCGTGCCAGTTTCTGAGCCTTAATTACCTTCATACGTGAAAATTCTTCTCTTTCCTTTTCCTCAAGGCTTCCGGAAATATATTTTACTATGTCTTGATATCTCGGAATAACGATATTCTGCAAAGCATTTGCTCTTGTTTGGGTTTTTCTTATTGAATTTGTCAGACGATATATACTGTTTTCCACCTCTGCAAGCAGCACCGTCATTCGTTTTACCTTGTCAAAGCATATATATGCCTTATCGACATTTGTATCGGTATTCAGAAATCCGTAATCAAGCTTAAGCTTATTTTCCGAATTAAGTGACATCTTTGGCAGCTCACATCCCATAACGCTTCTGTACGACACAACTATGCCGTTTTCAACGGGCATACCATCTGCAATATTCTGAACTACTCCATGCGTGATATTCGCCATCTGCAATGCAGAATATGCTTCGATATATGTCGTATCTATACTGCCGCGCAGCTCCTTTGCCTTTTCGACCATTTCCATGAGCTCACGGATAAGAATATTCCTTTTTTTGTCCAGCAACTCATATCCAAGCTGTGCCAAAGCAAGAGATTTCTGTATATTAAGCAGATTTCCCTTGGTGGGAAAAACTTTATTGTCAGCCATGTTATTTCTCCTTAATTAACTGAAAAGCTCCGCCGCATTCGGATTGTATTTTTCCTTTAACATATTTTCATCAATACGGTCAAGTGCAGATTCGGGCAGGAGTGAAAGTAAATTCCATCCCAAATCAAGCGTTTCATCAATGCTGCGGTTTTCATCCTCACGCTGTGTAACGAAATACTTCTCAAACATTTTGCCGAAATGCATATACGCCTTATCAAGCTCCGAAAGCTCATCTTCACCGATAACCGACGCAAGCGCTCTTGCATCGCTTACCTTTGCATAAGACGCAAAGAGCTGATTTGCTACCGCCGAATGATCCCCTCTTGTATAATTTTCGCCTATACCGTCCTTCATAAGACGTGAAAGTGAAGGCAGTACGGAAATAGGAGGATATATGCCCGACTGCTCCAAACCTCTGTCAAGAACTATCTGACCCTCGGTAATATAACCCGTAAGGTCGGGAACAGGGTGTGTGATATCATCATTCGGCATTGTCAGAATTGGTATCTGTGTTATCGAACCATCCGAACCGTTAATAACGCCCGCTCTTTCATAAATAGACGCAAGGTCGGAATAAAGATAACCCGGATATCCTTTTCTGCCCGGAATCTCTCCCTTTGATGACGAAAACTCACGCACAGCTTCCGCATAAGAAGTCATATCCGTAAGAATTACAAGGATATGCATATTCTTTTCAAATGCAAGATACTCCGCTGCCGTAAGCGCACATCTCGGCGTAAGGATACGTTCGATAATAGGGTCGTTTGAAAGATTCAGAAACATTACTACTCGCTGCAGAACGCCGCTTTCCTCAAAGCTTCGGCGGAAATAATCGGCAACGTCGTTCTTTACGCCCATTGCTGCAAATACTACCGCAAAGCCCTGTCCGTTTTCCTCTGCGATCTTTGCCTGACGCACTATCTGCACAGCAAGCTTGTTATGTGAAAGTCCCGAGCCTGAAAATATCGGCAACTTCTGACCTCTGATAAGTGTCATAAGAGCATCTATTGATGAAATACCTGTATTTATATAGTTCCTCGGATATGTTCTTGAAACGGGGTTAAGCGGATTACCGTTAATATCCGCCGTTTTCTCTGGGAATATCTCTCCAAGTCCGTCTATAGGCTTACCTGCGCCGCTAAACACACGTCCGAGCAATTCCGGAGAAAGGGGCATTTCCATCGGTCTGCCCAAAAAGCTGGTTTTTGTATTTTTAAGAGAAAGTCCCTTAGTGCCCTCAAAAACCTGCAAAACCGCTCTTTTGCCCGATATTTCAACCACTCTGCCTATTCTTATGCTTCCGTCCTCAAGACGGATATTAACCACCTCGTCATATGCAACGTTGTCAACATTGTCTATAACAACAAGAGGTCCGTTAATTTCCTTTAATCCTACATACTGCAAACTCATACTGCAAGAACCTCCTGTGTAAGCTTTTTAAGTCCCTGCTCAACCTCTACATTAAGCAGACGGAACATATCCGGCTTATCATTTGGGATATCATACTTCATACGGATAATTCTTTCAAAAAGACCCGTTTTAAGTATATCCCTTACCGAAACACCTGCCGTTACGGCTTTTTTGCTCTGCTCATAAAGATTGAGTATTGCTCCCATCATCAGGAACTGTTTTTCAAGAGGCACATAGGTATCGTCTTTATGATATGCATTCTGCTGCAAAAAGCCTACTCTTACAGCTCTTGCAATCTCAATGACAAGCTTCTGATCCTCCGGCAGAACGTCCGAACCGATAAGCTTTACGATCTCCATAAGCTGTGTTTCCTCATGAAGTATCTTTGTTATCTCCTGACGGTATTTAAGGAAGTCACGATTAACCTTTTCCTCATAATAATTACTAAGGTCATCCATATACTCAGAATAGCTGTCATTCCAGTTAATAGCCGGATAATGACGTGCATATGCAAGAGATTTATCCAGCGCCCAGAAGCATCTTACAAAACGCTTTGTGTTCTGCGTTACAGGCTCGGAAAAGTCCGATCCCTGCGGAGATACCGCACCGATTATCGAAACCGAGCCCTCGCTGCCGTTTAAGTTCTCAACATATCCCGCTCTTTCATAGAACTCGGAAATTCTTGAAGGCAGATATGCGGGGAAGCCTTCCTCAGCAGGCATTTCTTCCAGACGTCCGCTTATTTCACGGAGTGCCTCTGCCCATCTTGAAGTGGAGTCCGCCATTATAGCGATATGATAACCCATATCTCTGTAATATTCCGCAAGAGTAATTCCCGTATAAATTGACGCTTCACGTGCGGCAACAGGCATATTTGATGTATTTGCTATAAGCACCGTTCTGTCGGTAAGCGCCTTCCCCGTTCTCGGATCGACAAGCTCGGAAAATTCCTCCAGAACCTGTGTCATTTCGTTGCCTCGCTCGCCGCAGCCTATATATACGATAATATCCGCATCACACCATTTTGCAAGCTGATGCTGAGTCATTGTCTTGCCCGTACCGAATCCGCCCGGAACAGCAGCTGTACCGCCCTTTGCTATCGGCAGTATCGTATCAATTACACGCTGTCCGGTAATAAGCGGCTTATTTATCGGAAGTCTTGTTTTAAACGGACGTGACTGCTTTATCGGCCACTTCTGACAAAGTGTAAGCTCCTCTATCTCTCCATCGCTCTTTTTGATCTTGACTACAACATCATTGATCGTATGATCTCCGTCCTCGGCTATCCATACGACCTCACCCGAAAGATTCGGTGAAAGCATACATCTATGCTCAATGACCGGAGTTTCGGGACATACGGCATATATATCGCCGCCGATCAACATATCCCCTGTCTTGACCTTTACCTTAACGCTGTATTTCTTTTCCGTATCGAGAGATGACACATCTGCGCCCTCGGTAATAAAAGCACCGCTTATCTCTTCAATCCTTTTCAGCGGACGCTCTATTCCGTCAAAGATATTTGAAAGTATTCCGGGACCGAGTGTTGCAGACATAGGCATCCCGCTTCCCGTTACAGGCTCGCCCGGTTTAAGTCCCGTTGTGGACTCATAGACCTGAATGGTAGTTTCATCGGAATTTATGGAAATGACTTCGCCTACGAGTCTTTTTACTCCGACATACACCATTTCAAGCATACTGAAATCGACCGTGTCCTTTACCTTTACGACAGGACCGTTTATAGAATATACTGTATTCAAGTTAATTCCTCCATTGCTTTCGGAAGATTTTTATGCATATACATTGCTTGCAATAAATGCGTTTCTCTGTTCTTCGACTGCAAGGTCAAAGGTTTTGTCCGTTATCGTCCCCTTTGATTCGGAGTACACGGAAAGTCCCCCAAGCCTGATTGTTTCATCGGGCACAAAGGATATACCCTGCTGCTTTAACGCCTTTTTCAGGTCGGGGACAAATTTCATATCCTCCGGTGCAAGTCTTATTTCCGAGCCGTCGCTTACATTAATCATGATCAGGGTCTTTACCAGTCCGTCAAAATATGCGCTTGTTGTGCGGTACTCACAGATACGCTTCTTGACTGCTTCAAAAACCTTATCGGAAAGCTCCTCTCTGTGGCGGAGTATTTCCTTTTTCATATCAAGCTCTGCTCTGGATATATCCCTTACATACTTGTTTCCCGTCTTTTTGGAAACCACACTTATATGGTGCTCGGCTGTATCCTTCGACTGTGCTCTTGCGGCAGAGAGTATTTTTTCCTTTTCAGCCTCCGCTTCATCAAGCATTGCCGTCACCTTTTCATCTATCTGGTCGTTTACTGCATTGATAAATTTCTGCAGCTTTCCGTTTTCTATATTCATAAATAATGCCCTGCCTTTCCTCTACGGCTGCCATTTACAGCTTCAGCCCTATTGCAGATTCTATGTATTTTGAGATGTTTTCAGTAATATTTGATGTCGCATCCGCCTTGACTTCCGCCACTTCGTGAACAACAACTCCCTCTATTCCTGCAAGACGCATTCCCATCTGCGTGTCAACATTGTCGCTTATAAGATAGAAGCGCATAATATCATCACTCGCTTTAAATAAACAGCATAAGCAGTGCAACAACGAATCCGTAAAGTGCACAGCCTTCGCCCAATGCTACAAAAATAAGTGCCTTTGAGAATGACTTCGGGTCCTCGCTTACAGCTCCGATAGCCGCAGGTGCTGCAGCCGCAACGGCAAGTCCGCCGCCTATTGAACCAAGTCCTACCGCAAGTGCGGCAGCAAGATATTTAAGTCCCTCAGATGACATTGCACCTTCATCCGCTGTTTCCTCAGCAGCTGCTGCCGCAGGAGCTTCTTCGGCAGACGCATACATTCCGATAGGCATTGCCGTAAACAAAACCAGTACTCCGAAAAATGCACATACATTTCCGATAATTGCTTTTCTTATTGAATTTTCTCCCTTATTTTTCTTGACTGCAATTATCACAGGCAAAATAAGAAGTCCCACAACTACAATTGGCAGTAAAAAAATAGTAAGCATCATAACAAATTCCTCCAAAATTTCATTCTATGTTTTCATCATAATTTATCTTAACGGGTGTAAACGGTTTGCCGTCCCCCGAATAAAACCTTGAAAATATCTCATAAAACTCAAGTCGCAGAGTCTGTATACCAACAAGCAGACCCTCTATTCCCATTACAAAAATATTGCCTATTATAACAACAATGGGAACTGCTGCGGTCGACACCTGATCCGCAAGAGCCATTACAACGAGCATCATTGAGGCGTGTGAAAGAACAAATCCGCCTATACGCACAAATGACAATGTATTCGTTGCATATCCGAGCAGAAACTCAAATACTTCAAAGAAATTAGATGCAATAAAATCCGTAAGTCCGCTTTCCATATGATATTTCTTACCCTTTACCCAATAGCTCAGCGGTTCTCTCATAAACATCGCAGCAAGCGGAAGTATTATCAGGCACAGCACATACGGAACAGAGAACATCTTTACTCCAAAAAGCGTACCTATCGCACCGACAAGTATCGATCCGAAAAATACAAGTCCTGCTATACCGTTATTTCCGAACAGCGCTTCCTCTATCTTCTTGTTTCTTATTCCGATAATAATATTTATCAGAATGGATATAAACATTATGAGTACGCCGAGGGCAATTGCTCCGACTAATATTGTCGTAACGTTTTCCATAACCTTGAACGGCAGGAATGTTATTCCCAGCGCTTCATAGACCGGATCGAGCAGCTCTTCAAATCCGAACACGCTTCCGTAAAACAGACCGAATATTGCGCCCGAGATACCCACTCGTGTAAGTATCGGTCCCAATGCAAATTTCTTAAACTTCCAAAGCAGTGCACCTGCTATTGCAAGCACCAGACCCTGTCCCACATCGCCGAACATTATTCCGAACAGCAATGTATATGTTATCGCAACAAACGTTGTGGGGTTTATTCCGTTATAGGACGGTAATCCGTACATCTCAACAAACATTGAAAACGGCTGTGTGAATTTATTGTTTTTAAGCTTTATCGGCGGCTCAAGCTTTCCGTTAACATCGGCAGGCTGCATTACAACAGAAACGCTGCTCATACTGTCAAACAGCTTCATAAACCTGTCCGCTTCGTTTTTCGGCACAAATCCGACTATCAGGAACTTATCATTCGTAACAGCCGCCTTTGTACGCAGGTCAAAGTTATCATGCTGCGTTTTATAGCGTGTAAATATTGCGTCAAGCTTAGGCTTTGCTTTATTTACAAGCTCCAGCATCTCTTCATTTATCTTATCGACAGTTTCTTTATTTTCCTGTACAAGTGCCGTCAGCTCATTTATGGCGTCATCAGACGTACCATGTATGAACTTTGATATCTGCATACACTCAAAATACAGTGATTCAAATATCTCATCAATTTCATCCGCACAGGACACGGGGCAGAAATAAACGCCCCAGTAATATTCCGTTTCCTCGGTAAAATACGTAAAGTAAAACAGCTTATCTTCATAATACGGCAGCTTACTGTAGCTGTCCACAGGCAGCCGTCCGAATCTGACTTTTATGAACTCACAGGCTGCAAGCTGCTGGAAATCAACATTCATGCCCTTTAAGTGGTTTACCTGCTCAAGCGCACATTCATACTCCGTAAGCTTGTCCTTGGCGGCTTTTTTTCTGTCAGCCATTTCTTCAAGCCTCTTGCGGACATCTCCCACATATCTTTCCGGCACTTCAGGCATTTCAATACCCTCATCGGAAACATTCTTATACTTGACTCCGGTCAATGATGATATTTCGCTTAGCTGTTTCAGTACAGGAGTATATGGATTTTCTTCCTTAAGCACCTTAAACCCCTTTTCCTTTCCGGTTATCTTAGATGCGGATTCAATGTGAAAGCATCCGCATTCGCTCAGCTTTATCAGAACTTCATCGAAATCCTTAGTCAACCCGGCTATATTGACAAATTCCATTCTTTCAATAGACATATTCCGGAATACACCTCTTTTTCCCTATTAAACTATAATAAGAGATTCTATTTGCTTTGGAGGTATGCCGTATCGCACACCCTCTATTATGCTTATTAAATTGCGAATTTCCACTTCCATAAGAAACATGAACGAATACACGCTTACAGGTGCGGAATACGCCGATTTAAGCGCAAGCTTTGCGTACCTGTATCTCAAAAGTCTTGCATTCTGGTCAAGGTCGTTCATATCTCGTCCCCACTCTGCGACCTGTCTGCCGTAATAGGTTTTGGAAAATCTGTTTATGAACTCCGCCTCATCGGACGCACTGTATATCCACTCCTGCTTTTCCATAGACAGTCTTCCGTAAAACGGGAGCATATTCTTCTTGATCTCCTTTTCGTCCTCACCGAAATACGCTTTCATACGGTACGAATTGACCACATTGATAAGATCGACATCGGTAAGTATCATGGAATTGAGCTTCTCCGCTTCCTTTTTGCCCCACGCCTGAACAGACTTTTCAATTCTGC
Source organism: uncultured Ruminococcus sp. (assembly GCA_949299215.1). GTDB lineage: Bacteria > Bacillota > Clostridia > Oscillospirales > Ruminococcaceae > UMGS363. Next base: position 929 of record CASFZT010000032.1, on the reverse strand, counting down.
TCAGATAATACGAACGCAGCTTTACCTCACACATAGTGAAATCGACCTTGCCGTTATTGTCCGCTTCTATGTTCTTTAAGACATCATAATATGCTGTCTTTCTCAGAAATGCCAGCAGCTCTTCAAAGGTTCTTACCTTGGCAATTTCAATCATATCAATACTCAGCATATCCTGGATATAGATCGGGATATCTGTAATCTGTTCATCCGATTTTGCGTTTATATGACGTATACAGCTAAGGATAACGCCGATCTCCGCCTGGAGTATCTTATAATTATAAAACTCCTGCTTATTTATATGCTCAAATTTTGTTATCTTCCTGTACAGCTCATAGATATATCGGTTAAGAAGGTCCTCAAGCATACCTCTGTGGATATTTACCGTATCTATCTGATCAAGAGCCTGCGCATAGTGGGTATTCTTTTTTAGATAATCGGCAATGTCCGAAACATTGCGTTTATTTACAAGCTCCGTATAATCCGCAGGCGTAAGCCTTTTGCCATACATCGCCCTTATTTTCGCAACAGTTGCATTATAGCTGCGTCTGTTTTTATCCATAGTAAAAACCACCTTTCGATCAGCAGCCTGTTATCGCCTTGAAAATATTGTCCTCCCATTCCTCATGGCGCTTTTCAAAGACCTCATCAAGACGCTTTATTTCCTCTTGACGCATCTTAGCTATCTCCTCAAGCCTTTCATCCGCCTTCTTACGTTTCTCCTCCTCAATGCGATGCAGTTCTTCATCCGCCTCCCTGATACGGCTGTTTATAATGCTTTCTTCCTCCGCCTTCGCATCGGCAATGATCTTATTTTTGCGCTGTTCGGCATCCAGGAGCTTGTTCTTTGCTTGTTTATCTATTTCCAAGATGCTTGTAATGATATTGCTGTCCATAAATTACCGCCTTTCCCAATACTGCATTTGTTCATA
>CASFZT010000031.1 GCA_949299215.1 uncultured Ruminococcus sp. | reverse complement strand
TCGGGTCGCTCCTCAGCGTTGCCTTGTTTGGCTGCAATTATATTATCGTCAAAACTTTAAGAAAAAATGCATTTACACAGTTTAAAATTCATACCCTCATTCCGCTTGGAATGAGGAGGATTTGTCATAGCTTGCTGTCCATCTTAAACCATATTTTGAATCTGACAAGATTCGGCAGTCTGTTTTTATTTGTGCTGTTTGTTATTTTCTTTGGTATTTTCATGTTCTTTTTCATGTTTATTATAGGTGCTTATGAAATCGGAAAAACGTTCATTTGCTCCAATTTTAGGAAAGGCATTGAAAAATCTTTTGTTTTTGTTATGCAGTTCCGAGAAAAGTCGTTCAAGGCTGTCTTTGACCTGTTCTAACTGAGCCTCAATGGTTTCACGGCGTTCGTCAAAAAATTCATCGTGCCGTTCATCAAGCTCACGGATATTTTTTTCAAGCTTTTGTTTGAATTCAACAGTCTTTTGATAAAGCTCGTCAAATTTTGAAAAGCTCTTGTACATATTTGCTGCGGACATCAATGTAGTGATAATATCGACGGCGAGAAATGCCCCGGCTAAAGATAAAAATATGCAACCGATATCATATGGGACTTTATTTATAAAATTAACAACATTAGGCTGAATAATGTACATTATAAAAACACCGGCAAGTCCCCACAGAATTGAAAATGTAAGACATATGTAGCCCTTGAAATTAAAGTTCATATCGGAGTAATCCCACCATTTTGTGTGAAAAAAGCGCTCAAGGATATATCCGGTAACAAGCTCCAGCAAGGTCGTGATAAGGACGCTTTCAAGAAAAAGCAAAAGGATATTATTCTTTATGGGTGACAGGCAGACAATAATAATTATCATGCCAAAGCCGTATATCGGACAGAGAGGACCTTTTAAAAAGCCACGATTTACAATTTTTCCATGTTTAACTAAAGCAAAAATTTCCTCTGTGATCCATCCCAAAAAAGAGTATATTAAAAAAGTAAAAAATAATTGGTAAAAAGAAAGCTGCATTATCGTTCTCCTGATATATTTGACAATTGTTTTCCGTATACAATGTCATAATTTTTTTAATTACATTACAGTATATAATAAATTTGCTGATTTTTATTCGTATATGGTTTAATATTATATTAACATATGTTGTATGTAAAAAACCATATGACATATAAGAAAAAATATATCGGTTTATGCTTGTCAAGAGAATAAAATTATGATAAAATAACTATAAGTAACGTTTTTAGTATATTTGAGGGGATGACTTTAGTATGATGTTTGATACAAGTGTGCAGGAACTGAAGTACCGTGTATTGAAAGAGGTAGCCAAGCTTGCGTTTGACGATAAGCTTGAAGAGGGTGTGCTCGATATAGCTAATATAGTGGTGCCCGGACCTCAGCCTACAATGCGCTGCTGTATATATAAAGAAAGGGCAATAGTTAATGAGCGTGTCAAGCTCGCTATGGGACAGGGTAAGTCAAGCAAGGTAATTGAAGTTCTGTCTATTGCCTGCGATGAATGTCCGGTAGACGGAATACAGGTATCTCAGGCGTGCAGAGGCTGTATTGCTCACAGATGTATGAATGCCTGCCCGAAGGACGCTATAAGTATTATAAATCATAAAGCGGTAATTGATAAGACAAAGTGTGTTGAGTGCGGCAGATGTATGGCTGTTTGCCCGTATTCCGCTATCGTGAAGAACGAGCGTCCATGCGTAAGAGCTTGTAAGCCGAAGGCTATTTCAATTGATGAGAACCGCTGTGCACAGATAGATGAGAAAAAATGCGTTGAGTGCGGTGCCTGCGTTTATCAGTGCCCGTTCGGTGCAATTACCGACAAGTCATATATCCTTGATACGATAGATTTGCTGAAAGGCTCTGAGAATAATACAAAATATCAGACCGTTGCGATTGTTGCGCCGTCTATTTCGGGACAGTTCAATGCGGAGATAGGCAAGGTCGTTTCAGGTATAAAGGCTCTTGGCTTTTACAGCGTTATGGAAGCAGCACTCGGAGCGGATATGACTGCATACAGAGAAGCGTCCGAGCTCGTAGAAAAGGGATTTCTGACAAGTTCATGCTGCCCTGCTTTTGTAAAATACATAGAAACTCAGTTCCCGGATATGGCGAAGCATATTTCTCATAATCTTTCACCTATGGCAGAGCTGGCAAGATATATGAAGAAGCATAACCCCGAATGTAAAATAGTGTTCATAGGTCCATGCACCGCTAAAAAGAGCGAAGCACGCAAGGAAAATGTGAGATGCTATGTTGATAATGTAATTACCTTTGAGGAATTGCAGGCGCTGTTTGATGCAAGAAATATCAACCTTGCGGAATTGCCGGTCGACCTTTTGGATAATGCGTCTTATTACGGCAGAATTTTTGCGAGAAGCGGAGGACTTTCTGATGCGGTAAAGCAGGCGCTCAGCGAAATGCAGATCACGGATGACGTGTTTAAGCTTAAACCTGTTGTATGCGATGGTCTGGAACAGTGCAGAACAGCATTGCTTAAAGCCTCAAAGGGCGTTTTGCAGGAAAACTTTATCGAGGGAATGGCTTGCGTTGATGGCTGTATAGGCGGACCGGCGTGCCTTACTCACGGACCAAAGGATAAGCTTGCCGTTGATAAATACGGTAAGGAGGCAGCGGAAAAGACCATCAGCGATGCGATTTATGTCCTTAAACTGTAAGATTATGCGAAAGGCAGTTTGTTTATGATTGAGATCACAGCGAATATTAATCCCGGAAATCATGAAACGGAAAAGAACGGACATCATATGACAAGCGTTCCGAAGCCCACGCTTCTGAGACTTCCCGTGTATTTGCAGTATCTTATTGAAAAAAGAGCAGAGGGCGTTACTCATGTGTCTGCTGCCAAGATAGGCGAGGAGCTTGACCTTTATTATGTTCAGGTAAGAAAAGATCTTGCTGCCGCAGGTGCAAACGGAAAAACCAGGACCGGCTATGATATAAATTATCTGATAGAGGTGCTTATGACGTTTTTGGATTATAATAATTCTAAGGATGCGGTCATTGTGGGAGCGGGGCAGCTCGGAAAAACGTTGTTAGGGTATGATGGATTTTCAAGCTATGGATTGAATATAGTTGCTGCGTTTGATATTAACTCCGCAGTGATAGGCGAGAGTGTCAAGGGTAAGAAGATAATGCCTATTGATAAGATGAAAAACCTGTGCGAAAGACTTAATATCCATATAGGGATAATTACGGTCCCGTCAAGAAGCGCACAGTGTGTTGCCGATCTTATGGTGAAATGCGGAATAAAGGCGATATGGAATTTTTCGCCTGTACATCTTGATTTGCCGGAGGATATAATTGTCCAGAATGAGAATATGGCGGCATCTCTTGCAGTGCTTTCAAATAAGCTTTCAATCAAGCTTCATGAGAAAGAAATTGGAAAGTGAAATTAGGGCAAAGCGAGATTGTTATTTGTTTAACAAAAAATATTGAATATAGATACAAAAAGTTTATATACGGGTATTGACAAAAGTTTAACGATGTGGTATTATAAATACAGATAAAAAGTTATCCGTTAAAAAGACGTTTAAAACGGGTGCTTTTATCATAAAAGGTGAAGTAAAACCAAGAACGGGAATCGGTGGGAACCGATGATTGTTCTGACTTAAAAATTATAGGGAGGATTTTTTATGGCAAAGGAAAAAACAACCGCACAGGCTGTTAAAGACGAGCCCAAGGTAGAGACAGAAGCTATGATCAATGAGCTTGTTGCAAATGCAAAGAAGGCTCTTGAAGAGTACATGAAGCTGGATCAGGAGCAGGTAGACAAGATCACAGAAGCAATGGCTCTTGCAGGTCTGTCCGCACAGATGGAGCTCGCAAAAATGGCAGTAGAAGAAACAGGCAGAGGTATTTTTGAAGATAAGGTAACAAAGAATATTTTCTCCACAGAGTATATCTGGCACTCCATTAAGCACGAAAAAACAGTTGGCATTATTGAAGATAACGTAGACGAAAGTTATATGGAAATCGCAGAGCCTGTTGGTATTGTGTGCGGCGTAACACCTACAACAAATCCGACATCTACAACAATGTTTAAGTCCATTATCTGTGCTAAGACAAGAAATCCTATTATTTTCGGTTTCCACCCGTCCGCACAGCAGTGCTCAAAGAAGGCTGCTATGATTGTTCGTGACGCTGCAATAAAGGCAGGTGCTCCCGAGCATTGCGTACAGTGGATAGAATATCCTTCCGTTGAAGCAACAGGTCTTCTTATGAATCACCCCGACGTTGCAACGATTCTTGCAACAGGCGGTCCGGGAATGGTTAAGGCTGCATATTCCGCAGGTAAGCCTGCACTTGGCGTAGGCCCCGGTAATACACCTTGCTACATTGAAAAGACAGCTAATCTCAAGCAGGCTGTACATGACCTTATCCTTTCAAAGTCATTTGATAACGGTATGATCTGTGCATCCGAGCAGGCTGCTATTATTGACGCAGAAGTATATGATGAAGCAGTAGAGCTTATGAAATATCATGGTTGCTATTTTGCTAAGAATAAAGAAGAGATTAAGAAGATACAGGACGTTGTTATCAACGTTGAGAAGATGGCAGTTCAGCCTTGGGTAGTAGGACAGTATCCATGGCAGATCGCTGAAAAAGCAGGAATCAAGATTCCTAAGGAAACTAAGGTTCTCTGCGTAGAGCTTGGCGGCACAGATGCCGAAAAGTATCCTCTTGCTCTTGAAAAGCTTTCTCCCGTACTCGCAGTAGTTAAGTCCGATAATACAGACCACGCATTTGAAATGTGTGAAGAAATGCTTATACACGGCGCAGGTCATACAGCAGTAATCCACTCCTCAAATGAAGAGATCATTGAAAAATACGGCGAAATAATGAGAGCAAGCCGTATCGTGGTAAATTCTCCTGCATCTTTCGGTGCTATCGGTGATGTATATAACTCTATGGCACCGTCCCTTACACTTGGATGCGGTTCTTACGGTAAGAACTCTGTTTCTGAAAACGTAACGGCTAAGAACCTTATAAACAGAAAGAAAGTTGCTAAGAGGAGATTGAATATGCAGTGGTTTAAGGTTCCCGAAAAGATTTATTTTGAACCGGGCTCTGTTCAGTATCTTGCTAAGATGCCCGAAATTCACAGAGCAATTATCGTTGCCGATCCCGGTATGATCCAGTTCGGTTATGTAGAAAGAGTTCTTTATCAGCTTAATAAGAATGCAAATAAGCCCGCTATTGAAATTTTCAGCGAAGTAGAGCCTGATCCGGATCTTACAACTGTAAGAAAGGGCGCTGCTGTAATGAATTCCTTTAAGCCTGACGTTGTAATCGCACTCGGTGGCGGTTCCGCAATGGACGCAGCTAAGGCAATGTGGCTCTTCTATGAGAATCCGGACGCTGACTTTGTTGGAATGGCTCAGAAGTTCATGGATATCCGCAAGAGAGTATATAAGTTCCCGAAACTTGGTAAGAAGGCAAAGATGGTTGCTATTCCTACAACATCCGGTACAGGTTCCGAAGTTACATCATTTGCCGTAATTTCCGATAAGTCCAAGAATATGAAGTATCCTCTTGCAGACTATGAGCTTACTCCCGATGTTGCTATTGTAGACCCTGAGTTTGTATATACAGTACCTAAGGCATCTACAGCATTTACAGGACTTGACGTTCTTACACATGCTATTGAAGCATATGTATCTGTTCTTGCAAATGACTATACAGATGCTCTTGCACTTCAGGCTATCAAGCTTGTATTTAAGTATCTCCCCGATTCTTACAGCAAGGCAGACCCGACAGCAAGAGAAAAGATGCACAATGCTTCTTGTATCGCAGGTATGGCATTTACAAATGCATTTCTCGGTGTAAACCACTCACTTGCTCATAAGCTCGGCGGTGAATTCCATATTCCTCACGGACTTGCAAATGCATATCTCCTGCCGCACGTAATTGAGTACAACGGTGAAACAACACCTACAAAGTTTGCAGCATGGCCTAAGTATGACCACTATATCGCTCCTGAGCGTTATGCGGAAATTGCTAAGATGATGGGCTTTGCTCCTCAGAATGCAACAAATGAAGAGGGCGTTAAGGCACTTGCAGATGCAGTAAGAAAGCTTATGACAGAAGTTGGTATTCCTCTTTCTATCAAGGAAGCGGGCGAAAAGGATGCAAGATCCTTTATCGACGAAAAGGTTTATGAGAATGCTCTTGAATCACTTGCATATAAGGCATTTGATGACCAGTGTACAACAGCTAACCCAAGACTTCCCAGAATCGAAGAACTCAAGAATCTTTACAGAAAAGCATATTACGGAAAATAATTTTAATAAAAAATGCCGGCGGACTTGTTCCGTCGGCATTTTTTGGCTTAGAGAAAACTGTGTAGGTTATATGCGTTGACATTGTGGAGATAATATGATAAAATCAAAGAAAAAGATTAAGAGGAGAAAGTTATGAAGGATGGCTTTATAAGAGTTGCGGCAGCAACTCCGGATATAAAGGTTGCGGATTGTGAGTATAATGCGGAGAGGATAATTGAGCTTGTGGAACAGGCTGCGGAAGAGGATATAGCTGTGCTTGTTTTTCCTGAGCTTTGTATTACGGGATATACCTGCGGCGATTTGTTTTTGCATAAGCAATTGCTTGATGCGGCAGAAAATGCGTTGAGAAAAATCGTAAAGGCAGCAAAAAAATACGATATGCTTGTGGCGGCAGGACTTCCGATACAGTATAACGGCAAATTGTATAATTGCGCAGCGGTTTTTAAGGATGGAAAGGTCTTGGGTTTTGTTCCGAAAATGAATATCCCGAATTACAGCGAGTTTTATGAGCTTAGACATTTTACGTCTGGCAAGGACGTTTATGTAAGGCTTGACAGATTTGACGGTGCGCCTATGGGAGAAATGCTGTTTGAAAGCAATATAGACGGCTTGAACGTTGGATTTGAGATATGCGAGGATCTGTGGGTGGCAGAGCCGCCTTCAAATGCACTTGCAAAATCGGGAGCAACGCTGATATGTAATCTTTCTGCGTCAGATGAAGTTATAGGCAAGGGCGAGTACAGACGTCAGCTTGTAAAAAGCCAGTCCGCACGCCTTATATGCGGATATGTTTATGCGGACGCAGGTCTTGGCGAGTCTACACAGGATATGGTGTTCAGCGGACATAACCTTATTTGTGATAACGGCGTTATTTTGGCGGAAAGCAAAAAGTTTACAACGGGAATCATATATTCCGAAATAGATCTGCTGCGCCTTGAAAGTGAACGCCGCAGAATGAATACCTTCCCGGTGTCGAATGAAAATAATATTCAAAGGGAACAGTTTACTCTTGAATGCAGAGAAACACCGCTTAGCAGAAAGTACGAACCAATGCCGTTTGTTCCGAATGATAAGGCTGACTTGGCTGCAAGATGTGAGGAGATACTCACAATGCAGGCAACGGGTCTTTTGACAAGAATAAGACATATAGGCTGCAAAAATGTCGTTCTGGGTTTGTCCGGAGGACTTGACAGTACACTTGCGCTTATAGTGACCGTTCATGCCTTTGATATGCTTGGATTGGACAGACAGGGAATTATTGCGGTGACAATGCCATGTTTTGGTACAACAAGCCGTACAAAGAATAATGCGTGCAAGCTTGCGGAAGCTTATGGAGTTCAGTTAAGAGAAGTAGATATAACAAAAGCAGTCCGCCGGCATTTTTCCGATATAGAGCAGAGCGAGAATGTTCATGACGTGACATATGAAAACGGACAGGCAAGAGAGAGAACACAGGTGCTTATGGATATTGCAAATAAGGAAAACGGAATTGTTATAGGTACTGGAGATTTATCAGAGCTTGCACTTGGCTGGGCAACGTATAACGGAGACCATATGTCGATGTATGGAGTAAATTCGTCTGTGCCGAAAACATTGGTAAGACATCTGACATCGTATGAAATGACGGTTACGGAGGATAAGGAGCTTGCCGCAGTCCTTGCGGATATTTTGGATACTCCCGTTTCACCCGAACTGCTGCCGCCGTCTGACGGTGAGATATCGCAGAAAACGGAGGATCTGGTAGGTCCGTATGAGCTGCACGATTTCTTTTTGTATTATTTTGTCAGATGCACATTTTCTCCGGAAAAGATACTGCGTATAGCAGAAAGTTCATTTGAGGGAAAATATGATACGGCTGCGATAAAAAAATGGCTTGATACATTTATAAGAAGATTTTTTTCGCAGCAGTTCAAACGTTCATGTCTGCCCGACGGACCCAAGGTCGGCAGCGTAACACTTTCACCTAGAGGCGATTTTCGTATGCCGAGCGATGCGTCAAGGAATAGTTTTATGTTAAATAAATGATGAAAATATATTTCCAATATATAATAAAATCGTGTAAAAAAATACAAAGCACACGCCATTGTATAATTTTTATAGTAAATCATCTAAAAAAGATTTATTGAAAAAAAGACACAGGCAGTGTATAATAAGGATAGTGAAAGCAAGGTTGCGATATAATTAATGTTCTTTTTTAAAATATTTTTCGTAGAAAACAGACATTTGCTCGATGTCTGTTTTTTTATTTGCATTAATAATTGCAGTGAAATAATAAAGCGTATAATTTGCATGGCAGCAAGTTATACGCTTGTTTCATATTTATTCGGGAAGAATACCGTTGTCACGTGATTTTTCCAGCATGGAGTAAAAGTGCTCCCATAAGCTCTGTGAGCCGTCCTTTATTTTCATGCTGCGCTCTGCGACTTGCGGAAAATGTATACCATGCTCTTTCCAGGATATGCCTTCACGATAGTTGTTGAGAAGCATGGGTTGTATCCTGTCCATAGCATTTGCAAATCTTGCCTCGGGGGAGGAGTTTGTCTCAAATTCATCCCATAGGGAACGAAAATCTGCGGCTTGCTCGGACGGAAGTATGTTGAAAATACGTTCTGCTGCTTTAAGCTCACGTTCACGCTTGGTCTGATTTCCGGAGGCATCGTAACAGTATGTGTCACCTGCATCGATCTCCACAACATCGTGAAGAAGTACCATTTTAAGAGTCTTGAGAGTGTCAATAGGCTCGTTTGAATACTCTGACAGAAGCATTACGGCGATTGCAAGGGAAAATGAATGTTCGGCGTCATTTTCCTTTCGGGGAAGAGGATTGCGTTCTTTGAAATTGTCTTCAAATTCTGCAGAACCGCACGGCAGATCGTCATTTGCAATGTATGTCTGACGGTAGCGGTTTTTCAGCTTATCCAGTTCAAGAAGAAAATTTAGCTGCTTTTGCATACGTTCCGAATTTTCCATATGCTTAAATTCCTTTCTTGCTCTGATTATATCGTGTGACCTTTGTGAGTAAGAGCGGCGATACAAGTCCTGCCCCGATGCTAGCAGCTTTCATGGAAATAGTCGGGATTATGATTACCTTGCGTGAAAACATACCCTTAACAGCACATTCTGCGGCATATTCTGCCGAAATACTTTTTAAGCTGAATTTTACATTTGCAACAGCGTTGAAGTTCGTGGTCACGGGTCCCGGACAAAAAGCACCGACATAGACCTTGCTTTTGTCGGAGTGCAGCTCTTCATAAACTGCCTCGGTAAGCCTTACAACATAGTTTTTTGAGCTGTAATAGGTTGCCATGTAGGGACCGGGAAGAAAACCTGCAATTGACGCTATGTTAAGAATATAGCCACTGTTCTTTTTATGAAAATCTTTGAGGAAGAGTTTCATAAGAATATGCATTGCTGTCATGTTTACATCAATTATCTCAAGATCACGTTCAAGTGAAGTCTCGGTAAATTTTCCGAACGCTCCGAGACCTGCATTGTTTATAAAAATATCAATGTCGTAGGGTTTGACCTGTTCGTATAGGCGCAGACATTCCTCACGGCGGCTTAGGTCAGCCGTAATGATAACGGTGTCGTTTTTTCCAAGGCTGCACTTAAGCTTTTCCAAAGCGGGAAGATTTCTGCCCGTGATGATAAGCCGTATACCTTTTGAGGAAAGCTTTTTTGCTATTTCTTTGCCGATACCGGAGCTTGCCCCCGTAACAAGAGCTGTCATAGTATGTCACTTCCTTTTTTCAGATTGAATAAATTTTTCCCATTTTTCTGGCGCATATCCGACGGAAGCCATTTTCCCGCAGCGAACAATAGGGGTTTTGTAAAGCTTCGGACATTCAGTGAGCTTGTCATATTTGGCGTCATCAAGAAGATATTTTATGTTGCAGTAATCCTTTGATGATGTGTCTATGATGCTGTCTATGCTGCCGAGAGCTTTTACAACACTGTCAAATTCGCCCTTGCTTAGTCCTTTTGAAAGAATATCTACTGATTGAAACTTGATGTTTCTTTCTTTGAACCAGCGTTCCGCCTTTTTTGTATCAAAGCATTTTGATTTTCCGAAAATTTGTATTGCCATAAGTTTTCTCCGAATCAGTCATAGCGCTTGTCTATAACACGCTTGGTTTTTTTCTCGGAACGAGGAAGAACACCGATGTCAACACATTCACATTCAATTTTTATGCCGATAATCTTTTTGAAAGTGTCGATAACCTTTAATGTAACGGCGGAAGCGTCCGCATCGGGAGTTCTTTCAACACGGAGGGTCATTCTGTCCTTACCGTCATAGTGTTCGATCACAATTTGATATTCGCTTGAAACACCGCTTACCTTTTTGAGAGTGTCCTCGATCTGACCGGGGTAGATGTTAACGCCCTTTACCTTTATCATATCGTCTGTTCTGCCGAGAATACGGTCTATCATGGGATATTCACTGCCGCAGCTGCATTTGTGCGGAATAAATCTTGTAAGATCGTGTGTACGGTATCTGATAAGAGGAGCAGCCTGTTTGCGAAGAGTCGTGATAACAAGCTCACCTATTTCACCCTCGGGGATAGCCTTGCCCGTTTCCGGATCAACAACCTCAAAGAAAAGGAAATCGTTCCAGTAATGCATACCTTCGTGCTTGTCACAGTCGATAGCAATGCCCGGACCGTATATTTCAGTAAGACCGTAAATATCGTGAAGCTCAATTCCAAGTTCGGCTGCAATACGATTGCGCATGAGGTCGCCCCAGCGTTCGGAGCCGATTATGCCTTTGCGAAGATGTATCTGCTCTTTCATGTCACGCTTTGCAATTTCTTCTGCAAGAAGAAGTGCATATGAGGAGGTAGAGCATAGTACGGTCGACTTTAGGTCAACCATCATCTGAAGCTGCTTTTCGGTGTTGCCGGGACCCATGGGTATAGCCATAGCGCCAAGCTTTTCGCAGCCTGCCTGAAAGCCGATACCAGCAGTCCATAAACCGTAGCCGGGAGTGATATGTATACGGTCAAGCTTATTTATTCCTGCCATTTCATAGCATCTTGCAAACATGACAGCCCAGTCGTCGACGTCCTGCTTTGTGTAGGGTATGATGATAGGCTTGCCTGTTGTGCCAGAGGAGGAGTGTATGCGAATAACCTCTTCGTCGGGAACAGCCTGGATGCCGAGAGGGTAGACAAGTCTCAGATCATATTTGTCGGTTGAAAGTATCATCTGAAAATCCTTAAGACAGTTAATGTCCTGTGGTTCAATATCGGCTAATTTTTCCTTGTAGTAGGGACTGTTTTCCTTAGCATATTTTATAGAATTTTTGAGTTGTTCAAGTGTGCTTTTATCAAGCTCTTTCATGGGGTTTAGTCCTCCCTTTAAATTTATGATATGGATTTTGCAAAGTCTGCACCTGCCTCAAATGCTTTGATATTCATGTCGAGAAATTTTGGCTTTACATTTTTTTTAAGTGCAGAAATAAGTGCGTCCTTTGAAATGTCAAGAAGACCGAGACCGTAAGCGGCACCTACAAGTACAACATTTACCGATTTAACTGAGCCGCATTCTGCCGCTATCTTGTTTGCGTCTATGAAATATGCATTGCAGTTTTCGCTTATGTATTTTTTCATGGTATCCGCATCATATGTGCAGGCACCGAGAGATACAGTGATTGGATTGACTTGTGCAGTGTTTATTACGGCACTGCCGCCTTTTTTTAGCTGTGGAATGTTGCGTGCCGCTTCGCAAAGCTCAAAACTGAGCAAAAGCTCTGCACTGCCGAGGGGAATATATGATGAAAATGTCTTTTCTGTGCGTACATGGCTTACAACACAGCCGCCTCGCTGGCTCATGCCAATGGTTTCGCCTGTTCTTGCAGTTGAACTTCCGTCTATGAGCGCAGCAGAAGCAAGTATTTTTGATGCAAGGATAGTACCCTGACCTCCAACGCCGGAAATTAAAATATCCATAATGAGTACCTCCCTTATTTTATTCTCTTTGTAGGACAAAGCTGCTTGCATAAGCCGCAGCCGAAACAAAGAGTATCGTTTATTTTTACCTTGCCGTCCTCAATGTACATTGCAGGACAGCCTATTTCGTTTATACAGTGCATACAGCCGATACAGCCGTCTATGGTTACGGCTTTTTCGGGCTTGGTAAGAGCAATGCAAGGTGCTTTGAATATTATCACGCTTACACCGTCATGCTCGGCAGCTTTTTTGACTGTGGATACGGCAGTTTCAAGATCATATGGATCGACCTCTTCTACAAAACCTACATTCATTGCCCTTGCAATTGCGGCAGGGTCGATTTTAGGAGAGTCGGTGTGCATCATGGTCTTGCCTATGCCGGGGTGCGGCTGATGTCCTGTCATAGCTGTGGTGGAGTTGTCAAGGATAATTATGTTTACATTGCTTTTGTTATAGACTGCATTTGCAAGACCTGTCATTCCGCTTGCAAAGAAGGTGCTGTCGCCTATGAAAGCGAAAACTGTTGTCTCTTGGTCCATTCTCGCAATGCCCTGCGCAATGGTAACGCCTGCACCCATACAAAGACAGGTGTCGGTCATGTCAAGAGGTTTGGCGTTTCCGAGAGTATAGCAGCCGATATCGCCGCAGAATACAGCTTTTTTACCCTTCATTGCCTTTTTTACGGCATAGAAGCTTGCACGATGGGGACAGCCTGCACAAAGTACGGGAGGACGTACTGGGAGAGATATAGGCTCTGCCTTTTCGGATTTGTATTTAACTCCGGTAAATTCCGATACATATTTTGCAATGCTTTCAAATTTAAGCTCTCCGGCAGGACATACGAAACCGTTACACTTGCCGATAATTTCACAGTG
>CASFZT010000030.1 GCA_949299215.1 uncultured Ruminococcus sp. | reverse complement strand
CTCCTGAAACATGGGATGATCTTATAGATATGCTTCCTGCTATTCAGAGAAGCTATATGCAGCCGGGTCTTGTGCTTCCGGGCAATGTAAATGGTACAGCGGTTTCTCCCGCTACCGAGTCCGGTCATACATTTGCACTGCTTATGCTTCAAAGCGGCACAAACTACTATAATGAAGACCAGACTGCTACAACATTTGATTCGCAGGCAGCTGTTGAGGCTTTTGACAAGTGGACAGATTTCTATAATGTATATAAATTTGATCAGACATACGACGCTTTCACACGTTTTAGAACAGGTGAAATGCCTATCGTTATTCAGAACTACTGTACTTTCTATAACCAGCTCAATACTGCTGCTCCGGAAATAAAGGGGCTTTGGGACTTTGCTCCTATTCCCGGTACGGTACGTGAAGACGGTACGGTATCTCATGCGGCAAACTCTAACGGTTCGGGTGCTATTATTCTTCGTGACTGTAAGAATGTCGAGGCTGCATGGACATTTATCAAGTGGTTTACGGAAACGGATACAATGGTTGAATACGGTCAGAACGTAGAAGGCGTAATGGGTCCTCTCGGACGTTTTGAGTGTGCAAATGTTGAAGCACTTCAGAAGCTTAACTGGTCTAAGAAAGACCTTGAAAAAATTCTTGCTCAGATGGATCAGCTTGAGGAAATACCTATTGTTCCGTCAGCATATGTTGTAACACGAAGCATCATGAATGCATTCCGTGCAGTTGTTAACGATAAGGAAAATCCACGAGAGGTTCTGAGACTTTATAATATCGACATCAATAATGAAATTACGAGAAAACGTGAAAATCTCGGCTTGGATACTTAATGATTGGAGGGGCTTTCTTTGGCTGAACAAATTCAGAAGAAAGAAATTTTGCTGCGTAGTGAGCAGAAGCATACTTTCAAAGAAAATCTTCAGTACACACTGCATGAAATGAAACGCAACCAGACGTGTTATTATATGCTGGCACCGTTTATGATTTTCTTCATTATCTTTACGGTAATTCCCGTATGTATGTCGCTTCCTATCGGCTTTACGGATTTCGATATGGCGCATTTTCCGCCTAAATTTGTAGGACTTCAGAATTTTTACGCAATGTTCCTTGAAGATGATGTTTTCATCGGTTCAATAAGAACAACGCTTATATTTGCAATATTCACGGGTCCTTTGAGCTATGCGATGAGCTTTTTGCTTGCGTGGCTTATAAATGAGCTTCACCCCATACTTAAGACTGCTTTTACACTTATTTTCTATGCGCCTTCAATGGCAGGAAATATTTACTTTGTATGGCAGCTTATCTTCTCGGGTGACTCTTACGGTTATCTCAACGCATTTTTGCAGTCTATGGGTATTACCACAGGTGCGATTCAGTGGCTTACGGACGCAAATTATGTTTTGTCCTGCGTTATCGTAGTACAGCTTTGGGTATCAATGGGTGCAGGCTTCCTTGCACTTCGTGCAGGCTTCCAGAGTATTGATAAATCCATGTATGAAGCAGGCGCAATAGAGGGTATCAAAAACCGTACACAGGAGCTTATATACATTACGATCCCGTCAATGGGACCGCAGCTTATGTTTGCTGCTGTAATGCAGATCGTATCCTCCTTTACGGTAGATATCGTAGGACGAAGCCTTGCGGGCTTCCCGTCCACGGATTACAAGGTACATACAATTATGACTCATGCATTTGACTATGGCTGGGTTCGTTATGAGATGGGCTATGCATCGGCAATATGCTTTGTATTGTTCCTTGCAATGCTGCTTTGCAATAAGCTTATTTCCAAGGTACTCGGCAAGTATATGAATTAAGTTAGGGGTGAGATCATAATGGCTAAAAAAGAAGTAAAGCCTTCTCAGATTGCTGCACAGATAGAGGCTGAGAACGCTGCAGCTCTTGAGGCGCTCAGAAAAAGGCGTGAAAAAGAGCATAGGAAAATGGAACGCTCTAAGGGTTCAAACAAACGAGTAGGTAAGTCATGGGTAAATGATATATGGATATTCCTGCTTCTTACTGTGCTTGGTCTGTTTATGATTGCTCCTATTTACATAGCAGTCATTACATCACTTAAGCCGGTGCAGGAGATCTTTATCATGCCGCCGCGTCTTTATGCGATAGATCCTACGGCAGATAACTTCAAGGATCTGTTCCAGGTCGCAAATAATTCATGGGTACCTTTCTCAAGAAACGTATTAAACAGTATATTTGTTACGATCGCAGCAACACTTCTCCATGTTGTGTTTGCGTGTATGGCAGCATTTATACTTGCAAAGTGCAAATTCCCGGGTGTAAAGCTCATTAATAAAATGGTCGTGATCGCACTTCTCTTTAACAGTACGGTTACATACATCATGCAGTATATAGTTATGGCACAGCTTGGCATGATCAATACATATTCCGCACTTATATTCCCCCTTGTTGCTACATCAATGGGTCTTTATCTTATGATACAGAGCGTAGGACAGATACCGGACGCTATGATTGAAGCGGCAAAGGTTGACGGTGCAGGACTTATGCGTATATGCTGGGGTATTGTAATGCCAAACTCCAAGCCTGCTATAATGACAATTATTATCTTCCAGTTCCAAGCTGCATGGAACTCCACGGGCGGTAACCTCGTATATGATGAGGCACTTAAAACTATCCCGACGGTAGTTCAGCAGATCGCAGCAGCAGGTATCGCAAGACAGGGTGCGATTGCCGCATCGGCAGTTGTACTTATGATCCCGCCGCTTGCTATATTTATTGCTGCACAGAGCAACGTTATGGAAACAATGGCTCATGCAGGTATGAAGGACTAATAATTTTGGAAAGGGTGATAATATGTCAGGCTTGAAAAAGCTTATCTCATTTGTTTCAGCTGCTGCAATTACTGCGTCAATGTGCGTTGTAAGCGTATCAGCAAGCGAGGCATATAACCCTTATAACTATGACAGATGGGGCGATCCTATTGCTTCACAGGCGGGATATGCCGCAGATGAGTTTATAGATGGAATACAGATAGGCTGCGGTGAGTTCAGTGAGCCGGAGGATCTGTTTATTTCACATGATGATCTCATGTATATAGTTGATAAGGGAAATAACAGAATAGTTGTGACCGACCTTGAATTTAATTTAGTAGATATAATGACCGAATTTAATTATAACGGAGAGATTACAACTCTGAAAAAGCCGACCGGTATTTTTGTCGATCAATATACAGGCTGGATATATATTGCGGATAACGAAAACGAAAGAGTTATCAAGTGCGATAAAGACGGCAATGTTGATATGTATTTCACAAGACCGGAAACAGAGCTTTATTCCGATGATGTAACATATAACCCGAATAAAGTCGTAGTTGATAAATCGGGAAATGTGTATGTTGTAGTAAAATCTGTTACAAAGGGTGCCGTTATGTTTGACTCGAACGGAAACTTTCTCAGATTTTACGGTGCAAACCGAGTTGAGGAAACTGCGGAGGTAAGAGCAAATGCGTTCTGGAACCTCATCTCCACAGAAGAACAGCAGCTTCGTTCCACAAAGGCTACACCGGTAGGATTTACTAATTTTGATATAGACGATATGGGCTTTATCTATACGGTGACTGAGTCAACGGAAACAACCACTGATCTGGTAAAGAAGCTTAACCCGAGAGGTGATAATATTCTTGATTCACTTGGTGTAGACAATAGTTTTCAGTTTGGTGATATATCTCCGACATACTATTCTATTTATGCAAAGAACTCCAGTCTTAACGATATTGATATAGGACCTAACGGTGAGCTTAATATCCTCGATTTTGAGCACGGACGTATCTTTCAGTATGATAAGGAATGCTGGCTGCTCTTTATTATGGGCGGTATCGGTGAACAGCTTGGTACTTTCCGTTCGGCTGTTGCAATTGAGTCTTATGACAATCATCTTTATGTGCTTGACGCGCGTAAAAACGGTCTGACTGTTTTCACAAGAACTGTGTTCGGTGAAATTGTTACCGAGGCAGCAAATCTCTATAATGACGGCAGATATGACGAATCGCTGGAGCCTTGGCAGAACGTGCTTAAGTATGACGGTAATTACCGCAGAGCGTATATCGGTATAGGCAATGCTCTCCTTAACAGATTTGAATATGAGGAAGCAATGGAATATTTTGAAATTTCTATCAGCCGCAGCCGTTATAACAAGGCGTTTGAGGGTTACCGTGATGAATGGCTGAAAGCTAACTTTACATGGCTTATAGTTGTAATTATTGTTATTATTGCAGTACTTATAGTATTTTTCCACCTTAAGAAAAAAGGTAAGCTTAAATTTCTTAGAAAGGGCGGTGCTTAATATGTTGGATCTTAATCAGGGACAGTTTGTAAAACACGTCGTTATGCACCCCTTTGAAGGATTTGAGGATCTTCGCTGGAAGAAGAAAGGCTCAATGAGGATTGCAATTCTTATATTGTTTCTGTTGTTCTTTCAGCAGATAGCTTATAGCAGACTTTACGGCTTCCAGTATTATTCGGATTATGACAAGATCTTTAATATTATCCCGTATATCTTCCGCAGCTTTGTACTTTTCGGTTTATGGGTAGTTGCAAACTGGGCGATGTGTACTCTCTTTGACGGAGAGGGAACGATGAGGAACATTTTCATATACAGCGCATACTCGCTGATACCTTATATTGCGGGTTATTTAATAGGAACGCTGCTTTCGCACTTCCTTATCATGGATGAGTATATCTTTATTCAGACATTTGAAATACTCGGTCTTTGCTGGTCATTTGTGCTGATAATTTCGGCGATGAAAGCAGTGCATCAATTCAGCTTCGGAAAAACGATAGCGCTGATGCTACTGACTATTGTAGCGATGATTGCGATGCTGTTCCTGCTTATATTGCTTCTTACATTGTTCCAGCAGGTTATCATTTTTGTATTGTCAATTTATACAGAACTTTCGTACAGATTCAGAGTATAATATAAATCGAAAAGTGGTGAAAAATTAAAATGCAGATAAATTTGAAGAAAATTCTTGCCTGCATATGCTGTGCTGCAATGATCACTTCCATTTGTACCATTTCCGTAAGCTCCGATGAGGCTGATACAGCTGCTGAGGAAACTGCAGCGGAAACAGAGGAGGAAGAGAAGGATCCCGATGCGGTACCACGTACCGAAGAGGAAGCAATGGCACTTATGACTCTTGTTGCAGAGAACAGTAATCTTGCCCTTTATAAAAATGAGGACGAAAATACAATTGCTCTTGAAGATAAGAACACAGGTAAGATATGGTGGGCAAATCCGATAAATGCGGACTGTTCAGCAGGTAAAAAGGCTCAGATACAGGAGCTTAAATCCGGTATGACGCTTGTATATGCGGAGGTCTCAAAAAGACGTACCACAAATGCGATCAGCCAGACTAAGGCAAAGGTACAATTCAAGGATATTGATAACGGACTTCAGCTTACATATAAATTTAATGCGGCTGATATCGTAATACCCGTTACATATACGCTTGAGGAGGATCACTTGAAGGTCTATGTCGATACATCGACTATTGAGGAAAATGATCCTGCTGCCGATAAAATTGTGACAAATCTGTCGTTTATGACAACATTCGGTGCAGCCGAGGAAACCGAAGAGGGTTACTTTGTAATCCCCGACGGCAGCGGTGCATTGATAAACTTCAATAATCAAAAAACCGGGCTTAAGGTTTACGAGGGCAAGGTTTACGGCAATGATATTACTGCTGTAAGTCAGACTGCTCCTGCGGTAAAACAGCAGGTTTATTTCCCGATGTACGGTATAGTAAAGGGAAACAGCGGTATGATGGTAGTTGCAGATAAGGGCGATACTTGTGCAACTATCAATGCATATGTTGCAGGTCAGAACAAGACCAGCTACAATTCCTGCTATTTTGATTTTGAAATAAGAACGGACGATGAATACCTTATGGGCGGCGACTCCAATCCGCTTAAGGTTTTTGAGAAGAGAGGTATTCTTGTTCCGGAGATCGAGATCAGATATTACCCCGTTTCAAATGAAGATCAAAGCGAGGTAGACTATGTTGATATTGCGGATAAATACAGAGATTACCTTATGTCTGATGAGTACGGCGTAACGAAATCGGATACCGTTTCGGACAATCCGCTTTATGTTGACTTCTACGGCGCTGTTATGAAGAAGGAATCTGTTGTCGGTATTCCCATAAATATGCAGCATGAGGCTACAAGCTTTGAAGAAGCACAGGATATCCTTGAAGAACTCAAGGGCAAGGGCGTAGAAAGCATGGTCGTTAATTACAACGAGTGGACTAAGGCGGATATAAAGGAAAAGGTTTCCGATACGGCTTCTCCCGCATCCGTTTTAGGCGGCAGTGGAGATTTCAATGCACTCATGGAATACGCTTCGGCAAATGATATTGCAATTTATCCGGGTGTTGATAATCTTACTTTCCGTTCAAGCTTTAAGTATATGACTATCTTTGATACGGCAATAAGAGTTTCCAACGAATTCTCCAGACAGTTCGTATATGACCTTGCATACGGTATACAGAACAAGTTCTATGATGCTTTGTCGCTTCTTTCTCCCGGATCGTATGAAAAAATGTTTACAAATCTTGCGGAGAGTTACAGCAAAAAGGGACTTACGAATATTTCTCTCGGTTCTGCTTCGACCGCAATTTACGGCGACTATGGCAGGAAGGCTATTTCAAGAGAAATGATGAAGGGTATTGTACAGGAAGGCTATTCCAAACTTGATACCGAAGTAGGTTCAGTACTTGCAGAGGGCGCAAATGCATATGTTCTTCCTTATGTAGACCATATTACTGATGTACCCCTTAACTCCAGCAAATTCGATATATTTGATGCGGATATCCCGTTCTATCAGATAGTAATGCATGGAGTAAAATCATATTCAACAACAGCAGTAAACGGCGACGCACAGATATCAAATCTTGTTCTTAATGCAGTAGCATCGGGAAGCAATCTCAGATTCGATTTTATTGCAGACAGTGCTAATGAGCTTAAAGATACAAAATATGACGTTTACTTCTATGCCGATTCAAAGTATTGGCTTGATGAGGCGGCAGGCTGCTATAAGTTTGCGGATACCATTCTCTCTGACGTTGCCGATAAGAAGATCGTTGAGTACAATGTTCTCAATGATAACGAGATCGAAACGGTTTATGAGGGCGGTACAAAAACAGTTGTTAATTTTGAGGACAAAACGGTTACCAAGAACGGTACGGTTTACAGTCTGTATGATTATATCGGAAAGGGGGTAATAGGATAATGAAAAAGCTTCATATGTCCTACGAAAAGAAAAAGGGACTTTACGGCTACGGCTTTATTGCGCTCTGGTTTGTCGGTGCATTGATGTTCTTCATTGTTCCTATAATTCAGTCGTTTTACTACTCATTTAACGATGTAACTCCCGAAACAGGTTACCTTAAAATATCATGGGTAGGTATTGACAACTACAAGAGAGCTTTCTTAACAGACCCGACTTACAGACAGTATCTTGTGGAAGCGCTTCAGGATATGGCGTTCAACCTTCCTGTAATTATCGTGTTCTCAATGTTCGTTGCAATTATTGTAAATCAGAAATTCTTTGGAAGAACATTTGCAAGAGCGGTATTCTTTCTCCCGGTAATTATTGCTACGGGTCCTGTTTACGCAATTATCACGGGTAACCTTGAAACAAGCGGAAACAGCGAGGCACAGCAGTTCTCCACAATGTTTGAAACTGACATGGTCGATCAGTTGCTTGAGTTTGTCGGAATTTACGGTTTCAGTTCGACCGTGACGGATCTTATTTCAGAAATGACGTCCGATATTCTGAACCTTGTATGGAAATGCGGTATTCAGATAATTATCTTCCTTTCCGCATTGCAGGGTATTCCTACTTCCGCAAAGGAAGCTGCCGCTATCGAGGGTGCAACATCATGGGAGTTCTTCTGGAAGATAACACTTCCGTATGTTTCTCCGATGATCCTTGTAAATATTGTTTATACGGTAATCGACTCGTTCACAGACCCAACAAACCAGGTAATGACACGAGTCCTTGAGGTTCAGAGTGACTGGAAGTACGGCTATTCTGCGGCGATGGCGTGGAGCTATTTCGGCATTGTTCTTATAGCACTGGGTATTATCTTTGCTATTATGAATAAGCTTGTATGGTATGATGATTAAAAAGGAGGCGGAGAAATAAATATGTCAGCAGATACTAAAAAAGCACTCTCCGGCTTCTTGAATAAATTCAAGCCGGAACCAAAGGTAAAAGAACCTAAATTATCACGTAAGGAAAGAAATGAGCGCTTTAAAAAGCGTCTTGAAAGCCTTACTCCCGAGGAGCAGAGATATTTAAAGCGTAAAAGAGTTTTTGATACGGTATGGCCCATTTGCAGAGGTCTTATTGTATTTGGACTTTGCTTTGTAATTCTTTACCCTCTTATCTTCATGATTTCGTCGGCATTCCGTCCTCGTGCGGAAATGAACGACCCGACGATTCTCTGGATACCTAAGACTTTTACATTGTCCAATATCAAAGATGTTATATTGGCAATGGACTATTGGAATACATTGGCAAACACTCTTGTGATAAATATAGGCTGTTCCATCGTACAGGTACTTACTTGTGCGCTTACCGGATACGGCTTTGCAAGATTTAAGTTCAAGGGTAAGAATATACTGTTCTTTATAGTAATCCTTATGATTCTTGTACCGTCGCAGATTATCCTTATTCCGCAGTATATGTTTTTCCGTTATTTTAATCCGTTTGGTATATATCATGCGATCACGGGCGAATATATAAACCTCATCAACACTGCGGTTACAATGTATATGCCTGCAATTACGGCAAACGGTATCAGAGCAGGTCTGTTTATATTCCTGTTCAGACAGTCGTTCAGAGGACTGCCGAAGGAGCTTGAGGACGCAGCATATCTTGACGGCTGCTCACCGTTCAGAACTTTCGTACAGGTAATGGTACCGAATGCAGGTTCTACATTCCTTACGGTATTTTTGCTCTCGGTAGTATGGTATTGGAACGATTACTATGTAAGTACATCATTCTTTACGGATAACAAGACAATTGCTCTTATGCTTAAAAACCTTGACGCTAACCTTACAAGAATTATCTTTGATAACGGTAACGTTCAGGTAAATATTCGTGAGATCATAGTTTGGATGGAGGCAGGCTGTCTGATTTCCATTTTGCCTATGCTGATAATGTATATCTTCCTGCAAAAGAACTTTACGGAAGGTATTGCACGTTCAGGTCTTACAGGTATGTAATAAAATTACGGATATTTCCGTACAGAAAATTATTAAAGGTCACCGGGATAGATTTCGGTGACCTTTTGTTAAAAGGAGGGAATGGATTATGCTTAATTCCGAATTGCTGTGGTATACAAAACCTGCGGATAACTGGGACGAGGCTCTGCCCGTAGGAAACGGACGTATAGGCGGAATGGTTTTCGGACGTGTTTCGGAGGAGCTTATCCAGCTTAACGAGGACTCTATATGGTCGGGCGGATTTCGTTACAGAAATAATCCCAAGGCATATGAAAATCTTGAAAGGATACGTGATGCTGTACGTAACGGACGTACAAGGGAAGCAGAAGATATCTGCTGCGACGCTTTTTACGGTACGAATGAACAGCAAAGGCATTATCACCCGATGGGAGATCTGCATATATGGCAAAGCTGTGGAAATGAAACGGAATATAAAAGAAGCCTTGACCTTGCAACGGCGCTTTGCAAGACTGAATGGGAAACGGACGGCGTAAAATATACAAGAACAGTATTTGTTTCAAATCCCGATGAAGTAATGGTAATTGAATTTACGGCTTCTGAAAAAGGGAAAATAAGCTTTGTATGTGCAATAGACGGCTGTGATGACGACTATGACAAAAATGAGGCGTATGATGATAATACGCTGATTTTTACAATGTCGGACGGTATTCCCTATGCAGCAGCAATTTCCTGCATCGCAAATGGCGGTACTTTTGGAACGGATGCAAATCGTCTTAAAGCAGAAAATGCGGACAGCGCAGTTATAGTTCTTGCGTGTCAGACAGCTTTCCGCACGGGTGATTATGAAAAGCTTGCGGTAAGTCAGGCAAAAAAAGCTGTCCGCATGGGCGCTGTTCGTCTTAAAGCAAGACATACGGATGACTATTATTCGCTCTATAAAAGATGCAGTATAAACCTTTGCGACAATAGTGGCGGAAAGTCGGAACTGCCGACAAATGAACGTCTTGATAATGTTAAAAATGGCGGCAAGGACAATAAGCTTGTTGAAATGTACTTCAATTTTTCACGTTATCTTATGATATCCGGCTCAAGAGAGGGTACGCTGCCGCTTAATCTGCAGGGAATATGGAATAAGGATATGTGGCCTGCATGGGGCGGCAAGTATACAATAAATATAAATACCGAAATGAATTACTGGGGCGCTGAGATACAAAATCTGTCCGAATGTCATATGCCGCTTTTTGACCATATTGAGCGTATGCGTGAAAACGGACGTGTTACGGCAAGGGAAATGTATCACTGCAAGGGTATGGTTTGTCATCATAATACCGATATATGGGGCGATACCGCACCACAGGACAAATGGCTGCCAGGCACGCTTTGGCCTATGGGACTTGCATGGCTGTGCATACATATTTATGAGCATTTTCTCTTTACGGGAGATAAGGTGTTTCTTGCCGAAAAGTACGATACTATGTGCGAGGCTGCGGAGTTTTTTGAGGATTATCTTATTGAGGACGATAAGGGCAGACTTGTAACTTCACCGTCCGTTTCCCCCGAAAATACATATTTTACAAAGGACGGCGAAAAGGGTACTATATGTCAGGGACCTTCTATGGACAGTCAGATACTTTATACATTGTTTACTGCTGTGATAGAAAGCTCCGCACAGCTTGAAGCAGAGTTCAAGTCTGAGGACGACAATGCGTTTATTGAAAGAATAAAGGCAATGAGAGAACGTCTGCCAAAACCCGAGATCGGCAAGTACGGTCAGATAATGGAATGGGCAGAGGACTATGATGAGGCAGAGCCCGGTCACAGACATATTTCACAGCTTTTTGCGCTTTATCCCGCAGATATTATTTCTCTGCGCAAAACTCCTGAGCTTGCCGAGGGCGCAAGAGCTACGATAAACCGCAGACTTTCTTACGGCGGAGGCCATACCGGCTGGTCAAGAGCGTGGATAATCAATATGTGGGCAAGGCTTGGCGATGGCGAAAAGGTAAGCGGAAATATAGCGGCACTGCTGGCAAACTCCACATCAATAAATATGTTTGATATGCACCCGCCGTTTCAGATAGACGGTAATTTCGGCGGCGGCGCAGGTATTGCCGAAGCACTTCTGCAAAGCTACAGCAGTGAGATAGCTTTTCTTCCGGCGGCCCCGCAGGAGTGGGAAAGCGGCAGCGTAAAGGGTATGTGCGCAAGAGGCGGATTTGAGCTTTCCTTTGCGTGGAAGGACGGTAAAATCACATCTGCCGAAATAATTTCTAAATGCGGAAATACCTGTGTTATTGTCGGAGAAAACTTCAAAGTTGAGTGTAACGGAAAAACTGTCCGCACCGAAAAAAAGAATGGCTGCTGCAAATTTGAAACAGAAAAAAATGCCGTGTATCTTGTAAAGTAAATGTAAACGAATTCTTAGAAATAACCGCGAAATAAATTAAAACTTTTTATGAAGTATACCTTTAAGTAAGGATTTTGCTATTGACAATTTTCTGACAAATAAGTTATAATAATAACAATGTGAGCATATGCGCTCAGAGAATTATATACCATCGAAAGGCGGTTTAACAATGAAAGTTAAAGTAATTAACGGTACGTCACTTCCGAATATTCCCTGGCAGGATAAGCCGGAAGGATGCAAAGACGTTGTTTGGCGTTACAGTGCAAATCCGATCATCAAGCGTGACCACATTATGGTGAAGAAGGCTAACGGTTACAGAGAGCCTTCAAACTCTATCTTCAACAGCTCCGTAGTTCCTTTTGAAAAGGGTGACTACAAGTTTGCAGGCGTTTTCAGAGTTGACGACAGAGAAAGAAATATGGAGCTTCACGTTGGTTTCTCCAAGGACGGCTTCAACTGGGATATCAATGAGGACAGAATCCACTTCAATACAGAAAATCTTGATCCGGAGGTTGCACAGTGGCAGTATGGCTACGATCCTCGTGTTTGCAAGCTTGAGGACAAGTACATTGTAACATGGTGCAACGCATACGGCTGGAAGCCTACTATCGGTCTTGCTACAACAACCGATTTTGAAACATTCACACAGATCGAAAACGCATATCTCCCGTTCAACAGAAACGGCGTTATGTTCCCGAGAAAGATCAATGATATGTATATGATGATGAGCCGTCCTTCCGACAGCGGTCATACACCTTTCGGCGATATGTTCATCAGCCAGTCACCCGATCTCACATTCTGGGGCAAGCACAGACACGTTATGGGTCCCTCAAAGGGCTGGGAATCCACAAAGATGGGCGCAGGTCCCATTCCGATCGAAACAGACAGAGGCTGGCTCATTTTCTATCACGGCGTTCTTACTTCCTGCAACGGCTATGTATACAGTTTCTCCGCAGCTCTTCTTGATAAGGACGAGCCTTGGAAGGTTCTCAAGAGAGGTGCATCTTATCTTATCAGTCCGCAGGAATATTATGAGCTTGTTGGTGATACAGATGCAGTAACATTCCCATGTGCAAATCTTGTTGACGCAGATACAGGCAGAATTTGCATTTACTACGGATGCGCTGATACCTGCACGGCACTTGCATTTACGACTGTTGATGATGTTATGGACTTCCTTGATAACAATTCTCAGGTATAACTTAGGCAATATGTCCCCCGCCGCCTTAGCGGAGGGGGACATGTTCAGTTTCAGTTGGGGGTTAA
The DNA here is from genome assembly GCA_949299215.1 of uncultured Ruminococcus sp. Lineage (GTDB taxonomy): Bacteria > Bacillota > Clostridia > Oscillospirales > Ruminococcaceae > UMGS363. The sequence goes on along the minus strand of CASFZT010000030.1, from coordinate 313 downwards.
TCCCCAACTGAAACTTCATCGCAGCTTCGCTGCGGCTTGCCACGTTGAATGACGGGGAAAGCCGCTTATTGAAGTATAACAAAATGTCCTCCGCTATGATACGGAGGACATTTCAGTTTGTCGAAAAAGACTACTTCAAACGTCCCACTGGAACGTTTGAAGGCTTAGTGTGGTTTTAAGGCAATACCGCACAGAGATTGTGCGGTATTGCCTTAAAAATTTGGGTATGAATTTTAAACTGTGTAAATGCATTTTTTCTTAAAGTTTTGACGATAATATAATTGCAGCCAAACAAGGCAACGCTGAGGAGCGA
>CASFZT010000029.1 GCA_949299215.1 uncultured Ruminococcus sp. | reverse complement strand
CGACTGAAAATTTCTTCTTTCCTCAGCAAGCACCGCCAGATCATTCTTTGCTATCAAAGAAGTTACCGTCTGGTACTTTTCCTCGATTAATCCCGATATAAACTCCGGCTGCGCCACATCGGTAGTGCCCGGATTTTGCTCTCTTTCAAGCAGTTCTGCTTCCGCTTTAAGCTTTTCTATCTGCTGGTTTATAAAAATATCACTTTCATTTTTATATACATATGCCACGACGGAATTTTTTGCAATTTTGCTTCCGTCCTCATTCTGATAACTCAAAACTCCGTTTGTATCTGCCAAAACCACGCTTTCATCTCTCACATAAATACCATTAAATGTGATTTTTTCCGCAGATGAATAACTAAACGCCGTTTCCGTATCATATTCGTCATTAACAAAAAGAAGTATTTGATTAGCTACAACAATTAAAATAAATATTGCCAGCAAAAACAGCAGTATTTTAAATGTTATTGTTTCCAAGACCAAGTCTTCCTTTCACACTTCTCAACATTCTTACTGTTCTGCGTCAAGTATGGAAATAGGCTTTACCGGAACGATCGTTGAGATAGCGTGTTTGAAAACAAGCTCCTGCTTTCCTTCACTTTCAAGAATAACAATATAACTGTCAAAGCCTTTTACTATTCCCTTGAACTGAAAACCATTTGTCAGATAAATCGTAACCATTATTTTGTCTTTCCTTGCCTGATTAAGAAACACATCCTGTAAATTTAAATTCTTGTTCAAAACATTCAGCTCCTTTGTTATCAAAACATTAATATATTGTCATCTTCAAGTACATATATAAGCATTTTCATATATATATAATTTATTATATCACATAATATCCGAATTGGCTACTATTTTTTTGCAAATATCTATAATTTTATCAAAAGGCATAACATTTGTAAGTTCTATCCAATTAATTCGTTCATCTCGACGAAACCATGTCAACTGACGCTTGGCATATCGTCTTGAACTCTGCTTTATTTTTTCAAGACATTCTTCCTTATCAGCCTCTCCTTTAAAATAAGGTATAAACTCCTTATATCCTATTGCCTGACACACCGTACCGAGCCTTTCGTTTTCATAAACAGCTCGGCATTCCTCTATCATGCCTCTTTCAGCCATAACATCAACACGTCTGTTTATCCTGTCATAAAGCTCTTGTCTGTCCGTATAGGTAAGTCCTATCATACAAACATTGTACAAAGACTCCTCTGCACGGTTCAGCACTTTATATTTACTGAACGGTATTCCCGTTATTTCATAAATTTCCAAAGCACGTATTATTCTCACGAGATTACCCGCAGGGATAATTTCCGCACTTTCAGGGTCTATCTTTCTCAGCCTTTCAAGCATGGCTTCATTTCCGACCTCAGCACTTTCTTTAGCAAGTCTTTCCCTCACCATACCGTCAGTGACCGCATTATCAAAATTTATATTATCTATAAGCGATGAAACATACAAGCCCGTACCTCCCACAAGCACGGGTAGCTTTCCTCTTGATGCAATATCCTCTATCGTTTCACGTGCAAGCTTCACATAATCGGCAACGCTGAACGATGTATCCATATCGACAACACTTATAAGATGGTGCGGTATACCCAGCATTTCTTCTTCTGCAGGCTTTGCCGTAGCAATATCCATTCCCTTATATATCTGCATTGAATCCGCAGAAACAACTTCTCCGTCAAACTCCCTTGCTATAGCCGCACCTACTGCCGTCTTTCCTGACGCAGTAGGTCCTACCACCGCTATAAGCGGCTGTTTTTTACTCATCAGACAATTCTCCTAAACTGCTTTTCAAATTCATATTTCGTAAGCTTGAACATAACCGGTCTGCCATGCGGACAATACCTTATATTTTCATTTTCAAGCAGCGTCTTTACTATAAAAGACAATTCCTGCATACTATTATTATCATTTGCCTTGATAGCCGCCTTACATGCGAAGGTATGATACATATCGTCCAGGATAACAGGCATCGGATTATTCATATTATCGCTGAAATTATGTGCAAGCTCTATAACAAGGTCGGACACATCGCATCCGTCCAAAACAGAAGGAATACCATTTACACTTACCGTTGTTCCGTACTTTTTTTCAAAGCTGAATCCCAACTGCTCGGCAGTTTTTTTATTTGCGCAAAGTGCGTCATACTCCTCATTTGAAAGCAACACATCTGTCGGCACAAGCATCATCTGACACTGCAGTGGCTGCTGTCCCGACTTTATTCTTTCAAACAATATTCTTTCATGTGCAGCGTGCTTATCAACAAAAATAATACTGTCATCGACCTCTGCAATAATATAATTTTTAAACGCCTCACCTATCACCCTAAAGAAAATTTCCTTATCAGGTTTTTCGGTTACACCGGGCGTTTCCTCACTTTTCACCTCATCAGGCGGTTTTATATACTTATAATCTTCATTTCTCGGTTCGGGCTTCGGCACATCATAAAGAGTCTGTTCGCCGTCATCGGTACTATGCTCATACGGGACCTCCGTCTGAAATTTTTCGCTGTTATTGTCCTCAAAGCTTATGCTTACCGATACGTTTTCAGCTTTATCTTCCTCATGCGGCTTTCTTCCGAAAGCACTCGGGTCAAAATATTTAAAGCTGCGCTCCGTGCTCACACTTGCCACACCCTCGACCGTTTCCCGGCTTATAGGTATCTCGCTTACATACTGTCTTTCGGTCGGCATATTCGAAAATATCATCTGTCTGCCGGTATTATAGCTTTCCGCAAGCGGCTTGGTATAATCTGGCACAGATTTCTTTATCTGCATTTCCATAGGCTGCGAATCGGACATAAGTGCATTTTTTACCGCAAAAAATACTCCGTCACGTATAACTCTTTCGTCCGCAAACCTTACTTCTATCTTTGCCGGGTGCACATTAACATCAAGCATACTCGGCGAAATTTCCATCAAAAGCACACACGCCGGAAACTTCCCCTCCATTATACTGTTTCTGTATGCTTCTTCAAGAGCAGCCGTACATACATAGGTTTTGACATATCTTCCATTAACAAAGAAATACTGAAAATTCCTTTTTGGTCTGCCAAGCAGAGGCTTAACTGTAAAGCCTTCTATCTTTACACCATTCAATTCATAGGACACGGGTATCATTGACTCGGCAAATTCCCTGCCCATTACCGAATAAACCGAAGAATACAACTTTCCATCGCCCGGCGTCAGAAAATCCTGTCGGTTATTGCGTATAAATTTAAACGAAATATTCGGATGTGAAATTGCAATTTTACTCACAATGTCCGCTATTGCATTTCCCTCCGCAACATCCTTTTTCAAAAATTTAAGACGTGCGGGAACATTATAAAAGATATCCCTTATAACAATTGTTGTACCTTCGGGACAGCCTGTCTGATCGCAAAGCATTTCCTCCGAGCCCTCTATCACATAATGAGTTCCAAACACACTTCCCTTTGTTTTTGTAAGAACCTCGACCTTTGCGACCGCACATATAGACGCAAGTGCCTCGCCTCTGAATCCGAGCGTATGTATATTGTTCAGATCCTCGGCAGAGGATATCTTGCTTGTAGCGTGCCGCAAAAATGCCGTTTTCACGTCCTTTGCTTCCATTCCGCAGCCGTTATCTGTAACTCTTATATATGTGACACCACCATTTTTTATTTCCACGGTAATATTATCCGCACCACTGTCTATTGAATTTTCAACAAGCTCCTTTATAACGGAATAAGGTCTTTCAATAACCTCACCTGCCGCTATAAGCTCTGAAATTTCCTTGCTTAAAAGTCTGACCTCAGCCAAAAAATATCACCGTCCTTATAATTTAATTCATATCCGATCTTTTAAGAGCCTCAGTTATATCCTTAAGGAACTCTTTTGCTTCTCTGTCTGTAAACTCGTCAATATTCGTCTTTTTCAACCGTGAGATTATCATATCGCTGCTGATGCTGCCGAATGTGATCTGTCCGTCATCCTCTTTGCCGTTTGCCTGTGCCGACATATTTTCCTGCTCCATCTGTTCCAGCAGTTCTCTTGCTCTTTTAAGAACCTTATTTGGCAAACCTGCAAGCTTTGCAACTTCTATGCCGTAGCTTTCATCTACTCCGCCGGGAACTATCTTTCTCAAAAAGCGAATATCCTCGCCAATCTTCTTTACCGCAACGCTGTAATTATTTATGCCGTCAATGCCGTCCTCAAGCTTTATCAGCTCATGATAATGTGTTGCAAACAGCGTCTTACAGCCAAGCACTCTCTGATTTGCGATATACTCCGCAATTGCTGTTGCTATACTAATTCCGTCAAAAGTCGATGTAGCTCTTCCGACTTCATCAAGAATAACAAGGCTGTTCTTTGTAGCGTTTTTGAGTATATCCGCAACCTCGCTCATTTCCACCATAAAAGTAGACTGTCCTGCCGTAAGGTCATCAGATGCACCAACTCTTGTGAATATCTTATCCACTATCGTTATCTTTGCGCTTCTTGCAGGAACAAAACAGCCCATCTGTGCCATAAGAACAATAAGTGCTGTCTGGCGCATATATGTGGATTTACCGGACATATTCGGTCCTGTTATTATTGACATACGGTGGCTGTTCATATCCAGATATGTATCATTCGGAACATACACTTCATTGGAAAGCATCATCTCGACAACCGGGTGACGTCCGTCCTTTATATCAATAATTCCGTCAACCGCAATATCGGGTTTTGTATACTCATTTTTCAGCGAAACATATGCAAATGAACAAAGTACGTCAAGCTGTGCTATTGCCGATGCCGTTTCCTGCACCTTCACAAGCTGCTGTGAAACATAATCTCTTATCTCCGCAAATATATCCGCTTCAAGAGACAGTACCTTTTCATTTGCGCCCAATATCTCATTTTCGGTTTTCTTAAGCTCATCGGTAATAAATCTTTCGCAGTTTGCAAGAGTCTGCTTTCTGATATACTCCTCCGGAACAAGCTCGTAATACGACCTTGTTACTTCAATATAATATCCAAAAACCCTGTTATATCCTACCTTAAGATTTTTAATTCCGGTCTTATCACGCTCACGCTGTTCAATTTCTTCTATAATATTCTTGCCGCCGTTTATAATGTGTCTTAATCTGTCCAGCTCCTCATTAAATCCGTCACGGATAATACCGCCTTCCTTTGCAGTCACAGGAGGTTCATCTACAAGTGCTTTTTCTACCAGGTCGGATATTTCAAAAAGAGTATCTATCTTTTCATTAAGGCTGACAAGCAAAGGTGCGGAAAACTCACCCAATATCTTCTTTATCCCGGGAAGTTTCAATGCTGTAAGAGACAATGCTTTTAAATCCCTCGGAGTGGCGGTTTTATACATGACCTTTGTCATAAGTCGTTCTATATCATACACGCCGGAAAGGGCATCAGCAAGTTCCTGCTGCAGCACAGACTTAAAGCACAGCTGCTCCACCGCATCAAGTCTGTTTGTAATTATCGTAAACTTCACAAGCGGCTGTTCTATATATGATTTAAGCAGTCTTTTTCCCATAGACGTTTTTGTATGGTCAAGCACCCACAGCAAGCTGCCCTTTTTCTCTTTATTGCGCAGAGTTTCCACAAGCTCAAGATTACGTCTTACCGTCATGTCAAGCTCCATGAAAAATGTATCGTTATACTGCTTTATCCCCGTAAATCTGCCTATAAGTGCACGCTGGGTCTCGCTTATATAATCAAACAAACCGCACACGCATGAAGTTTCGATCATTCCCTCATGCAGCGACAGCTCGTCCAGATCGGAAACATTGAACTGCTTCAGTACGACGTCCTTTTTCTCGTAAACATCAAACTTAACGTCATCAAGCAGCTGTATCGAAATATTCATCTTATCACGAATAAACGCCTGCACTTGTTTTAAACCAAGAAATTCATCGTTAAAAAGCAGCTCGACAGGTTCAAATCTCGAAAGCTCATTTATGATTTCCGTCTGTATATTCTTTGAACTGCCCGAATTCTTTTTAATCAGGTGCACCTCGCCTGTTGAAATATCTGCAAAGCATACGGCACACTCGCCTTTTTTTATATAGATAGCTCCGATATAGTTGTTTTTTGAATCATCCAGCAAATTGCTTTCGGTAAGTGTTCCGGGAGTCACTACACGAATAATATCCCTTTCAACTATTCCCTTTGTTTCCTTTGGATCGGTAAGCTGTTCACAAATTGCAACCTTGTGTCCTTTTTCTATCAGCTTTTTTATATATATTTCCGCAGAATGATACGGAACGCCGCACATCGGCGCACGTTCCTCAAGTCCGCAGTCACGTCCCGTCAGCGTAAGCTCAAGCTCCTTTGCAGCCAATGACGCATCGTCAAAAAACATCTCATAAAAATCACCAAGTCTGAAAAACAATATGTGATCTTTACATTTTTCCTTTACGCCAAGATACTGTTTCATCATTGGCGAAAGCTTTTCATAATCACTCGGAGTCAGCAAAAATATCCCCCCATAACATCGGCAAAATGCCCTTTAGCTTATACATTCAATATATCTTAAGGCAATACGCTGATTAATGCGAAGCAATCATTTCGCCGTTTTAAAAAATGCACAAGTTTCCGTCATTGAGGGCATTTTGAAAAACGGCAGAAACGATTTAATCAGCGTTTTCTTAATGACAGCTTCCGCAGGTAGAGCAGCTTCCCGAACAGCTTGCTTCTTCGGAAGGACAGGTCATCGGGTCTTCGCCGTTTGCGGAATATGTGATTATCATATTGATCTGAGCAAGAAGTGCGTCCATTGCATTCTTTGCCTCGGTATACTTTGCCATATGCTCATTTGCCATAATATCGCTGTACAATGCCTTTATAGCTTCATCAAGCTCGGAAAGCTTCTTATCATCTCTCTCTGTCTTTGACATCTCGCTGTTAAGCTGCATTCTCTTCATATTAAATTCGCTTATCATATTCTGAAGTGCCTCGTCATTATCATTTTCTGCCTTTGCAGCATAATATGCCGAATAGCGCTCATCCTGCTGGATCATTGCTCCAAGTTCTCTTGCTTTTTCAATTACAGTCATTTTTTTATACTCCTTTACAAAATTTCACCATATAAAGCCCAGTTATAGGACTTTATGATCTTTACCTTTTTCCTCTGCCCCTTAACACTTTCATCGGCAGGGGCTTCCACAATAACAAATTCATCGCTTTTGCCCGTCATAAGTCCGGGCTTTTTGCTTTCTCCGTCAAACAGCACCTCAAGAGTCTTTCCTACAAATCGCTTATAATGCTCTTCGGAAATACTTCTTTGCAATTTCAGCAGTCTTGTCATACGCTCGGATTTTTCCTCATCGGAAATACCGTCCGGCATATCGGCAGCACTTGTGCCTGTTCTTCTGGAATATATAAATGAATAAATATTGTCAAATCTCACTCTCTCCATAATATCAAGAGTAGCCTTAAAATCCTCCTCCGATTCATCGGGAAAACCTACGATTATATCGGTGGTAACAGAAAATCCCGGATCCTTTTCACGTATATATGAAACTATATCCATATACTGCTCCGACGTATATCTTCGGTTCATTCTTTTAAGCACGTCATCGCTGCCCGACTGGAGCGGAAGATGTATATGCTTACACACTTTATCACACTCAAAAACAGCGTCTATCACTTCTTTTGTCATATCCTTCGGGTGCGGCGACATAAATCTCACTTTAAAATCGCCCTTAATTTCATTTATCCGTCTTAAAAGCTGTGCAAAATTCATCGGCTCACTGAGATTTTTACCGTACGAATTCACATTCTGACCCAGAAGCATTATTTCCTTATATCCTTTTTCCGCAAGATGTCTTACTTCTTCAAGCACAGCCTTTGGTTCACGGCTGACTTCTCTGCCTCGGACATACGGCACTATACAATATGAGCAGAAATTATCGCAGCCATACATAATAGGCACGCTTGCCTTAAAACTGCTTGAACGAACAGCCTCGATCTCAGACCCAGACGCTTTATACTCATTTGTATCATACACAAATTTACGTTTCGTAATCACCTCATACAAAAGTCTCGGCATTTCCTGTATTGCGTGCGTACCGAATATCAAATCGATCTGCTTGTATGTACTGCGGACCTTTTCCACGGTTTTTTCCTCCTGTGCCATACATCCGCACAGTCCTATTATCAAATCGGGATTTTTTTCTTTAAGATGTTTCAGTCCGCCTATCAGACCATACACTCTCTGCTCGGCGTTTTCACGCACGGCACAGGTATTATAAATTATAACATCGGCGCTTTCTTCATCTGCGGAGACTCCATATCCCATTTTACATAACATACCAAGTATTTTTTCTCCATCGCTCACATTCTGCTGGCAGCCGAAGCTATGAACATAGCAAAGAGGCGGATCATCACGCTTTGACAGGATATCCGCTATTCTTTCAATATATAAATTCAAAGCATACTCTCCTTAAAACACATATATAAATTAGTATATCACTTTTTACATCAAATTGCAACAACCACGTGCAAATTTTTTGATGCAAAAAATTACAATATATAATTATATAATAAATTATTCATTGCAAATTAATTTATTTCCGTGAAAATATGGTATAATGAATATGAAAAATTTTTATGTTCGGTATTATTTTATGAATAGGGTGTGTAATATGAACGTTTATGTTTGCGTAGGAAGCTCATGTCATTTAAAAGGGTCTTACAAGATCATTGAGCTTATGAAAGAATATGTTGAAAATAACCATCTTGAAGAAAAGGTCAATATTGCTGCGGCTTTTTGTCTCGGAAAATGCACTTCCGGTGTTACCATAAAGGTTGAAGATGAAATTATCTGCGGTGTATCACCCGAAAATTTCAACGACATCTTTAATACATACATCCTTGAAAAGCTTAATTAAACCTGTTTTAAATATTGTAAAGTGCGGCGTATCTGATCATTATTTTTGGTGCGGCGCATTTTTTCTGTAATTAATTTTCACGAAAGGAATATGCCTTGAGGCATTGGTGTTATTTATGTACGAAGATTTCAATTATCTGCAGCTTAAAACCTCCAACTGCAAAAACTGCTACAAATGTATACGAAACTGTTCCATAAAATCTATTAAATTTTCGGGGAATCAGGCACATATCATCGGAAATGAATGTATTCTCTGCGGTACCTGCTATGTTGTATGTCCGCAAAATGCAAAGCAGATACGTGTTGACACCGCTAAGGTAAAGTCCGCAATTGCAGACGGAAAAAAGGTAATTGCAAGCATTGCTCCCTCCTTTGCGGCAAATTTCTCGGGATACAGCTTTCTCTCCCTTGAAAACGCTCTCAAACAGCTTGGATTTGCTTATGCCGAGGAAACTTCCTTGGGCGCTGAAGCTGTCAAGACTCATTATGAACGTATCCTTAAAAACGAATCTCCCAAGGTTCTTATCTCTTCATGCTGTCCGACCGTAAATATGCTTATACAGAGATATTATCCCGACATACTGCCATATCTTGCACATGTAGATACACCTATGGCTGCACACTGCAAAATGATAAAAGCAAAAGAACCAGACGCTTACACGGTTTTTATCGGTCCGTGCATTTCCAAGAAAAAGGAAAGCGACAGCTCAGACGGTGTTGTTGACGCTGCTCTTACATATGACGAACTCTGCGACTGGTTCAGAGAAGAAAACATACATCTTGAAAAATGCGACGACTTATCCGAAAAGAACCGCTCCGCACTTTTCCCGACCGTCGGCGGCATAATCCGTTCAATGACTAAAAAAGGTTCCCCGTACAGCTATCTTTCCGTTGATGGAATGAATAACTGCATAAAAGCAATCGAAGATGTACGTGAGGGAAACATAAGCAGCTGCTTCATAGAGATGTCCGCCTGCAAGGGAAGCTGTATCGGCGGCCCTGTTATGGAAAAATACGATCCGGCTCCTGTACGCTCATACCTCGACATAGACAGATATGCCGGAAAAGAGGATATTCTCCCGTCTATTCCGGAAGAAGAAATGCTCAAAAAAGACTTCCCCGTTCAGATACAAAGCAGAGTTATGCCATCAACTGCACAAATACGTGAAATTCTTGTAAAGATGGGCAAGCACAAACCCGAAGACGAACTTAACTGCGGCAGCTGCGGCTACAATACCTGCCGTGAAAAGGCAATCGCCGTATTCCAAGGGAAAGCGGATTTCACTATGTGTCTGCCATATCTCAAGGACAAGGCAGAATCTTTCTCCGATAACATCATCAACAACACCCCCAACGGTATCATGGTTCTCAACGAGGATTTTGAAGTTCAGCTTATCAACAAAGCTGCCTGCAAGATGATGAAAATATCTTCCGCTTCCGACATTCTCGGCTGCCCCGTTGTACGTATCCTCAATCCGACCGAATACATGAACGTACTTTCCGAGGGACGAAATGTCTATGAAAAAAAGGTATTCCTTGCAGAATATAAAATATATGTTGAGGAAACAATTATATACGACAAAAACTACCATATTATTATGAGCATCATGCGTGATATAACCAATGAAGAAAATCAGCGTGAACAGAAGGAAATCACAAACAAGCAGGCAATCGAAATTACCGACAAGGTAATTGAAAAGCAAATGCGTGTCGTTCAGGAAATCGCTTCTCTTCTCGGTGAAACTACCGCCGAAACAAAGATCGCACTTACAAATCTCAAGGATACTCTTGAATACAAAAAGCAGTAATATCTGAAAGGAAACAACCATATGAATAATCTTTGCACGGATATTGGCTTTTGCAGCATAAACAAAAACGGCGAACAGCTCTGCGGCGACCACATTGAGCTTATCGAACAAAACGAAAACTATATTGTATTTGTTCTTGCGGACGGTCTTGGCAGCGGTGTTAAAGCTTGTATCCTTTCCACTCTTACTTCTAAGATAATTTCAACCATGATGGCTAACAAAATGACGATTGAAGAATGTGTAAGCACCATCGCTTCAACTCTTCCCGTATGCGAAAAGCGTGGTGTGGCATATTCCACCTTTACCATCATCAGGATAACGGACAACAGTGAAGCGGAGATAATACAATATGACAATCCCATGGTCATCATGCTAAGGGACGGGCAAAATTACGAATATCCCTCCACAATCATGGAAATCGGCGGCAAAACGATCTACAGGTCAAAGCTTTCGCTTCAGCAAAATGACGTTTTCGTCACATTGAGCGACGGAGCAATATATGCAGGAGTTGGCAAAACACTTAATTTCGGCTGGCAGCGTGACAGTATCATAGACTTCCTTGTCGGAAACTACGACAGCAATATGTCTGCCAAAGTAATTTCACAGCTTTTGCTTGACCAGTGCAACACTCTCTACGGCGGTGAACCCGGTGACGATACTACCGTCGGTGCCATCAAGATAAGACAGCGTGTTCCCATGAACCTGCTTATGGGACCTCCGTCAAATCCTGCCGATCTAAAAAAGATGCTAACTCTTTTCTTTGCAAAAGAAGGCAAACACATCGTCTGCGGCGGTACAACATCAACTCTTGCTGCCGAATTTCTCGGCAAACCTGTTATACCATGCCTTGATTATATTGACCCACAGATACCTCCGATCGCTAAAATTGAGGGCATCGACCTTGTAACCGAGGGTGTCATCACAATGACGCAGGTAATGAAATATGCCGAAAACTACATTGCAGACAACAACACATACACCGAATGGTTTACCAAAAAGGACGGTGCTTCACAAATTGCACGTCTGCTTTTTGAGGAGGCAACAGACATCAATTTCTATGTCGGACGTGCTATAAACCCTGCTCACCAAAATCCTAATCTGCCTATCAATTTCAGCATTAAAATGCGAATCATAGATGAACTCAGCGAAAGTCTTAAAAAAATGGGAAAACATATCAATGTATGCTATTTCTAAAAATGGGATGATAAAATGAATTTAACACACTTAAAATATCTTGTAGAGGTAGAAAAAACAGGTTCTATTACTAAAGCTGCTGCAAGCCTTTTTATGGGACAGCCAAATTTAAGCAAAGCTATCAAGGAAGTTGAAAACGAACTTGGCGCTCCCATATTCAAGCGTATCTCCAAGGGGGTCGAACCTACAGAAAAGGGTGCTGAATTTCTGGAATGTGCCAAGGCTATCATAAAACAGCTTGATAAAATGGAAAATCTTTTCCGCCCCGAAATATCCGGCACAAACTCGTTTAAAATCGCTATCCCCAGAGCCACCTACATCGCATATGCTTTCTCAGATTTTATCAAGGATATGGACAGATCAAAAAGCATATCCGTAAACTTCAGAGAATCCAATTCCATCGACTCAATAAACGGCGTAATTGAAGGCGAATACAGCATGGCCATCATACGATATGATGAAACTTATGAGGATTTTTTCCTATCGCTTCTCGCCGACAAGGAGCTTATATACAAAAAAATACACACTTTTAAATATATGGCGCTCATGTCGGCAAACAACCGTCTTGCATCGGAAGATGTCATAACCGAATCACAGCTTGACGGATATATTGAAATTGTACAGGGCGATGTTTCGGTACCGTATCTTTCCGAAAATTATCTCAAAAAAACAATTTCTACCGAAAAAAACCGCATTTTTGTATACGACCGCGGAAGTCAGTTTGATTTGCTTGAAACAGTACCCGACACCTTTATGTGGGTATCTCCTCTTCCGGAAGAAAAGCTGAAAAAACATGGTCTTGTTCAGAAAAAATGCGCTGACATAACCGCAAACAACAAAGACCTGCTCATCATGCCTCGTCACTACAAAATGACCGAGCTTGACAATGCTTTTATGGAAAAGCTCAAAAAATCCGTCAAGACGTGTATGCAATAAAAACAAACATGAAAAATCACGGTATCTCGCATATTGGATACCGTGATCTTTTTACAGCATTGCTTTTTTTAATTCAGATGTAAATTTACCAACCTCATCAACGGAATTTTCACCGTAATTCTCAACTATTTTCACTATTGCACTTCCCACGATAACTCCACTGCAATACTTCGACATTGCTTTTGCCTGCTCCGGTGAAGAAATTCCAAATCCAATCATTGCAGGTATTTTGCAGTTTGCTTTTATCTCCTCAAAAAACTCATCAAAATTTGTGGTAAAGCTACTTCTCATCCCGGTTACGCCATTTGATGAAACACAATACAAAAACCCCTCGCAATCGGCTGTGATCGCCTTTATTCTGCCATGAGATGCAGGAGTCACCATGCTTATGGAAATAACGCCGTTTTCCTTTGCATACGGCAGTATTTCATCTCTTTCCTCATACGGCAGATCGGGCACTATCACGCCGTCTACTCCACATCCCTTACAAAGTGTAAAAAAACTTTCCGTACCAAATTTAAAAATGGTATTTACATACATCATAAGCAAAAGCGGTTTATCGGTCTTTATCCTCAGACTCTTTACCATTTCAAATATATTATCAAGATTTGTTTCTCCTGAAGTCAAAGCTCTCAAGCTTGCCGCCTGTATCGTTTTTCCTTCCGCTATCGGGTCTGAAAAAGG
>CASFZT010000028.1 GCA_949299215.1 uncultured Ruminococcus sp. | reverse complement strand
TCCAGTATTTTTTCAAAAAAATAAGGCAGACCCCGAAAAAAGAGTCTGCCTGAAAGTATTTTTTACTTGGAGATGAGTTCAAGAGTATCTCTTGCAATGAGAAGCTCCTCGTTTGTGGGAACTACCCAAACCTCAACCTTTGAGTCGGGTGCGGAAATCTTTGCAAGCTGACCTCTTACGTTGTTTGCCTTGGGATCAATCTTGATACCGAAGAATTCCATGTTTTCACATACATTCTGACGAATGTCGGCAGCGTTTTCGCCGATACCGCCCGTGAAGAGAACAGCGTCCAGACCGTTCATTGCAGCAGCATAGCTGCCGATGTACTTCTTGATCTCGTATATAAGCATTTCCGTAACAAGCTGAGCTCTCTTGTCGCCATGGCTTGCTGCGGAGGATATATCACGGTTGTCGGAGGATACGCCCGAAACTCCGAGGAAACCGGATTTCTTGTTCATGTAGTCGCTCATTTCCTTGGGAGAGAAGCCGTGCTTTTCGGCAACATATGTAACTGCGGATGGGTCGACGCTTCCCGTTCTTGTACCCATTACAACACCGTCGAGCGGAGTAAAGCCCATTGATGTGTCGATGGATTTGCCGTATTCAACGGCAGTAATGGACGAGCCGTTTCCAAGGTGGCAGGATACGATCTTCAGATCCTTGATGTCCTTGCCCATAGCTGCGGCAAGAGCATTTGAAACGAATCTGTGAGATGTGCCGTGGAAGCCGTATTTTCTTACATGATATTTTTCATAATCTTCATAAGGCAGACCGTACATGAAAGCCTTGGGAGGCATTGTCTGATGGAAAGCCGTGTCAAATACAACGACCATGGGAACATTTTCGGGAAGTACCTTTTTGCAGGCTCTTAAAGCAAGTGCGTGAGCGTGGTTATGTACCGGCGCAAGGTCTGCCATGTCATCAATTTTATCAATAACCTCGTCCGTTACAAAAGTAGTCCTGTCGAAAACCTCCGCACCCTGCACGATACGGTGACCTACTGCGGAAATTTCGTCCATTGACTTGATTACGGAAGCCTCACCTGTTGTGAGAACCTCTACCAGCTTTTCAAAAGCCTCGGTGTGTGTGGGGAAGAAGCAGTCCTCCATATAAGTCCTGCCATCGAAAGTTTTGTGAGAAATGTGACCGTCAATACCGATTCTGTCGCAGTTGCCCTTTGCAATAACACTTTCGTCATCCATGTTAAGAAGCTGATACTTGAGGGAAGAGCTTCCTGCGTTTACAACTAAAATAATCATCCGCTAAACAATCCTTTCAATTGATTTCCGTATGCCGTTTTCGGCAAATTATTAATAAATTTCCCAAAACACTTGACAAAACGGTATTAATTTTATATTATTACTTTATGGGACAAAAATCAAGGCCAATCATAATATCTTTAGAAATGTGCAATATTTTATCCATATATATAAGTGGATAAAAAGGCATACTATATTTAAAAGCATCGCTATCTGCGGAGCAAATGTAAAATTTGGAGGAAATTATTGATGAAAACCTATGGCATAATCTGTGAGTACAATCCGTTCCATAACGGACATATTTATCAGATCGAGGAAACGAGAAAGCACGGAGCGGATCATATTGTTGCAATAATGAGCGGCAACTATGTTCAGAGAGGTGACGTGGCAATTGTTGATAAATTCAAAAGAGCGCAGATCGCAGTAAATCATGGCGTTGATCTGGTAGTTGAGCTGCCCGTGACATATTCTCTTGCAAGTGCGGAGATGTTTGCAAGAGCAGGCATTATGATGCTTGGTGCACTTGGATGTGTGGATGGTATATCATTTGGCAGCGAGTGTGCGGATGTAAGTCTGCTTAAGACTGCCGCAGATGCAGTCACGGCTGCTGCCGCACCTGAGAAGATCAGACCCTATCTTGAACAAGGAATGCCGTATCCGCAGGCTATTCAGCAGAGCGTTGCAACGGAATGCGGTCCTATGGCAGCGTCTGTTTTTGATGACCCGAACAATACGCTGGCTGTTGAGTATTTAAGAGCGATCAAGACACTTGGCCTTGAAAATATGGACGTGTTTACGGTAAAGCGCACGGGCGCTGCACATGACAGCGATGAAACTACGGATAGATTTGCAAGCGGCTCAAAGCTTCGTGAAATGATAGAGAACGGCGAGGATATTTCTGCTTTTGTTCCCGAGGATATGGCAGAGGTTATAAAGGAATACGAAGAAAAAGAATATCTTGCGTATTTTGATAATCTTGAAAGAGAGCTTATGTATATACTGCGTACAGTATCTCCCCAGTTTGTTGCAGATACTCCGGATATTGCACAGGGACTTGAAAACCGTATTGTTCAGATAGGCAGATCGGCGCTTTCTCTTGACCACTTCTTTGATATGGTTGGTACAAAGCGTTATACACAGGCAAAATTCCGCCGCACGCTTCTTAATATGTATATCGGAATAAAGAAAACCGATCTTAGAATACCGCCTGCATACGGCAGAGTGCTTGCGTTTAATGAAAAGGGTGCGGAAATACTGAAAGCGGCAAGTGAGCAGAAGGAAAACAAGCTTGCAATACCGTTCGGCACATCAATGAAAGACTTTATCGAGATCAAGAAGCCGGAGATAATGCGTCAGATAGACCTTACCGGACGTTCATCAGACATTTATATGCTTGCGTCGAGAGAGATAAGACCCTGCGCTTCTGATTTTACCGCCAAGATCGAAATTCAGAAATAATCGGCTGATTTTTATTGATTTGTAACTTTTTTTGAGTCATATATGTAAAAGTGTAATAAAATTGTAATAAATTTTGGCGATTTTTCTATTGGCAAAATCAAAATAATATGTTATAATGTAAAAGAACAGAATTGTTTAATGCAATTTTATGGGATTAAAGAAATTTAATAAGCAAAGGAGATATTAAAAATGAACAAGAAAATTTTATCTAAAACCGCTGCTCTGAGCATGGCAGCAGTTGCTGCAATTTCAGCTATGTCTATGACGGTAAGTGCTGACGTTGTTTATTCGATCACTGATAAGACGATTTCGGGTACTGCTGTTCTTGCAACAGCTAATGTTAGCTATACTACCAAGACACATTATGCTAATAAAACCGAAAACGCCACAACCGGTAAAATAGCTGTAACATTTTCTTCCCAGGATGGTAATGCACCGACTATTGTTGATGAAAACACTGAGCTTAAATATAGTACAAGCAATACGGTTAAAACTGAGGAAGGCAACAATTATTTTGCTTCTTCCAAAGCAGCAAATGGTGTATTAGCTAATATTAAAGCGGCTGTTACATACGAAAATAAGTATTCCACAAATGGTACAGATGCTGTTGCTGCATGGAAAGATTCATGGACAGCTTATGTTAAGTATTATAACACAAAATTGGAATACACTAATAAAAAGACATATGATGGTAAAAATGGAACAAATACCGCTACAGCATACTATAATGCAAATAAGGAAATACTTGATAATGAATTAACTGAGCCTACAGCTGTAGAAAAAGTTCAGTGGACATATTCTTCTATAACAAATACACAGAGCGTTACAATGACAGCTCTTCAGAATAAGTTTGGCGAAGCCGTAACAATTGATAATGCAACAGGTGTAATTGAAACTGGAATAAGTGGTAATGACTGGACAATCAGCTTGTCCGGTTCTTCCGACAGCGGTACAACAGATGATTCAACTATAGAAACATGGTATCCTACATCTGCAAGCTACAGAGTTCCTACAACTACGGGATATTCTTATCTCGGTGAAAACGGAAAGTTCTATACAAGTGAAGCGGCAGCTAATTTGTACGGCGGCGGCTGGTCCGGCAAGAGAATTGTTACAAATTACAGCTCACTCAGCAACGCATCAGCTATTTACTTCAATGCTAATGACGGTTACTATTATACAAGCTCTGCAGCAGCAGGCGTATTTTCATATCTTGTATATGGTGGTTCATACTATTCCAGCGATTTCGGTTCTTATAAAGCTGCCAACGGTATGTACTATCCTACAATAATCGATGCACAGAATGCTTCATATGCATATAACAGAACATATACATATTCTGTGATTTCGACAACTGCTAAGGCTCGTTACTTCAGCATGGTAACCGGTAATTTCTATGACTCATATTCTGCAGCACTTGCAGCAGCACCTTCATATTCTTCCAGCTATGTAATTGACCTTTCAACATATACCGGAGGTTCTTCTACATCTACAAATTATTATGATCCTTATTACTGGTACTTTATGTATGGTAATTACGGCAACAACAGTTCTTCTTCTTCTGTTGCTGAAGGCTCTCCCACAATTTACGGTTCTTCCAGGAGAGCAGGATGGAATACAATCCTCAGAACTGTAAAAACAAGCAAAACAGGCGCAACAGTTAAGATTGATATGAATGATGCTGAAACAATTCCTGAGAGCATTCTTGATGCTGCTAAGTCCAATGGCGTAACTATTAAGGCTGTTATGGATAACGGTGCTACATGGACGATCAAGGGCTCCGATGTTAATTCTGTTGATGATTCTTTCAATGCTTCCGTTACATACAATACAAAGGTAGTTCCTACTTCACTTGTAAATAAGGCTAAGAGGGTTAATTCCGATGTTGTAAGCACAGCTCAGATTTACGTAAGCGACAACGGCGGTCTTGGACTTTCCGGCGACCTCACAGTTAAGCTTTCCAGCAAGAGAAGCGGCTGCACAGTTAAGGCATACCGTTACACAAGCAGCGGTTCACTTAGGCTTGCTGATAAAGCACTTGTACAGTCCAATGGTTCTGTTACATTTGATGTAAGCAATGGCGGTGCATACCTCCTCGTTGTTATGGACTAATTAATTTAATAAAATAATTGAAGCGTCTTACGGGAAACCGTAGGACGCTTTTTTGTATAAATACCTCTTTTATATGTGAAACGCACATTTAATTAATTTTTTGTGAATTTTCTCTTGTATATAGAAGTGTACCTTTTTTGATACAAAGAGCAAATTTCAAGAAAAAATCGAACAAACATTCTTGACAAAACGGTACATTTGTTCTATAATATAAATCAGAACAAACGTTTTAAACATATGTGCGAAATTTTGTTGCGATAGGAAAACATAAAGACAGGACATGGAAGGAGAGGTATTATGAATTACGGAAATTCAAATGCAGAGGTATTAGTAGAAAGAAGAGATAGAGAAAGAGTTATAGTCAGAACGAATTACAGCGTTCGCAGAAGGAATATGGCTAAGCAGAAGCTGTGCGGAGTTGTGCTTATAGCAGCAGCACTGTTTGCAACATGGCTTGCAGAGGATATGGAGCTTCTGCTCGGTATGATACCGCTTGGGATTTTTCTGATTGCCACACATAAACAGTATTTGACATTTGAGGAGGAATAATATCCCATTGACGAACACTGTGCCGATGTGATAAAATGTAAATCGGGAGACACAGCGAATGGAAAAAAGGAAAATAAAAGTACCGCTCGGGATTTGGTTTGCGTTAGTCACTTTGATAGTTTGTGCAGCACTTAATGTTGCAGCGAGAATGTCGGCTGATTTTGCTGATTGGTATAGGGATAACGTGTTTTCGGCATTTCAGCCGGCAGCGTCATGGCTGTCCGCTTTAGTTCCTTTTTCACTCGGAGAGATCATGATATGTTTGGGCATTTTGCTCATGCTTGCCGTTCCGATACTGCTTATATTAAAACGTGTTACGGATAAAAAAGCAATCGCCGGAGCGCTTAGTATTATATTAAAAATAATTCCCTTTATTTTGGCGTATATAATGCTTACGGAAACGCTGAATTGCTTTATGCTGTATCATTGTTCAAGCTTTGCGTCAAGATACGGGATCAGCGAAAATCAATATACGCCCGAACAGCTTTTGCAGCTTTCGGAGGATATTATAGAGAAGTGCAACGAGGCGGCTGAAAAAGTTGAGCGTGATGAGAACGGGTTGTTTGTAATGACAAGTGACCGATATGAAGCTTCTGCGGCAGCAATGAACAGTATGCCGGAGCAATTTGACGGATTTGACGGATATTATCCGAAACCGAAAGCGATGGTGTTTTCGGGGATAATGAGTAAGTTTAGTCTGATGGGAATATATTTCCCGTTTAGTATGGAGTCGAATTATAATAACGAAATGCATACGGTAGAACTGCCTGCAACGATATGCCATGAATATGCTCATCAGAAAGGCTGGATACAGGAGGACGAAGCGAATTTTATTTCGTATATTGCCTGCGTAAATTATGATAACCCGGAATACGTGTACAGCGGATACATAACAGCAGTAGATTATCTGTGGTCGGCAGTTTATAGGGATTGCAATTTGTCCGATGAAGAGTATGCTGCATTTGTTGAAAGCATTTCAGAGGACGTGCGGCGTGATTTGTCATATCATCACGGAGTTTTTAGAAAAGCGCAGTCCGATACGGCTGGCAAAACAATGGCGAAAATATCCGATACGGCAATTGACGTTAATTTAAAGATAAACGGAGTAAGCGACGGCAAGCGTTCATACGGACGTTTTGTCGACTTGCTGCTTAATTATTATATAGATGAAGATGATTTAATATAGAAAAATCCCCCCAAGGTGAGTAACTTTGGGGGGATAACTTTATTTGTTTAAATTAAACATTTACAGGTGAGATAGGGGTTGTGCTGTGATCGATAAAGCTTTCGTTTTTGACAATCTTAACGTTGTTGTAAACATCCATACCTGTGCCGGCAGGAATAAGCTTACCGATAATAACATTTTCCTTAAGACCAACAAGCTTGTCGGTTTTGCCTCTGATAGCAGCGTCTGTAAGAGCTCTTGTTGTTTCCTGGAATGAAGCAGCGGAAAGGAAGCTGTCTGAATTTGATGATGCCTTTGTGATACCCTGGAGAACGGGAACGTATGTTACGAATGTGAGATTTTGCTCTCCGTTATCCATACGCTTCTGTATCTCGGCATTTACATCATCAATCTCCTTGCGGTCAATAATTGAGCCGGGGAGGAGATAGCTTGAACCGCTGTCATCTACCTTGACCTTGCGGAGCATCTGACGAACGATAACTTCAATATGCTTATCGTTGATATCAACACCCTGCAAACGGTAAACCTTCTGAACCTCGGTGATGATATAGTTCTGAACAGCATGCTGACCGTTAACCTGGAGAATATCGGCAGGATTTATAGAGCCTTCCGTAAGCGGCTGACCTGCGGTGACAACATCATCGTTATGCACCTTGATCTTGTAGCCGTAAGGAACGGGGTAAAATTCCTCATCGCCCGTATCCATGTTCTTGATGATAACGTTTCTTGTTTTTTTGATCTCTTCAATACGAACGGTACCAGGCGCCTTTGCAATGATAGCTGCACCCTTAGGACGTCTGCTTTCAAAAAGTTCTTCAACACGGGGAAGACCCTGCGTGATATCTTCTGCGGAAGCGATACCGCCGGTGTGGAACGTTCTCATTGTAAGCTGTGTACCCGGTTCACCGATAGACTGAGCAGCGATTACGCCGACAGCTTCACCAACGGAAACAAGGTTGTTGTTTGCAAGGTTAGCACCATAGCATTTAGCGCATACACCATGCTTAGCTTTACAGTTAAGAACGGAACGGATAGTAACTTTTTCAATGCCACTGTCGATAACCTTTTGAGCGTCGGCATCTGTCATAAGCTTGTTGCGGCTCATGATAAGACTGCCGTTAGCAGGATCAACAAGATCTTCAAGGAGATAACGACCGATAAGTCTTTCCTTGAGCGGCTCAATTATTTCGTTGCCGTTTTTGATTGTGTAAACCTCAATACCCTCTGTTGTGCCGCAGTCCTCTTCATGGATGATGACATCCTGAGAAACATCAACAAGACGACGTGTAAGGTAACCGGAGTCAGCGGTACGAAGTGCAGTGTCGGCAAGACCTTTACGCGCACCACGGGAAGAAATGAAGTATTCGAGGATATTAAGACCCTCACGATAGTTAGCACGAATAGGCATCTCGATAGTTGAACCGGATGTGTTTGCAATAAGTCCACGCATACCTGCAAGCTGACGTATCTGATTGATACTACCACGGGCACCGGAGTCAGCCATCATATGGATAGGATTGTTTTCGATGTCATAGTGATTTTTGATGCAGCCGGTAAGATCATCTGTAGCCTTGTTCCAGATGTTGATGAAACGCTTGGACTTTTCAGCAGCAGACATATAACCGCGCTTGTAAAGTTTGTTTATCTTTTCGACCTGAGCGTCTGCGTCGGCAACAATATCCTTCTTTTCGGGAGGGACAAGCGCATCACAAACGGCAACTGTGAGAGCTGCCTTTGTGGAATATTTGTAACCGAGGGACTTGATTTTGTCAAGAACTTCGGAAGTCGTTGTTGTACCGTGCATACGAATGCAGCGTTCGATAATGTCGGTAAGCTGCTTCTTTTTAACGAGGAAGTCAATTTCAAGATCGAACTGCTTGTCGGAGATAGTTCTGTCAACGTATCCGAGATCCTGAGGGATGTTTTCGTTGAAGATAAGACGGCCTGCGGTGCAGTCGATAAGCTTGGAAACTGTTTTTCCGCCGATATCCTTGGATATACGGACTTTGATAGCAGCGTGGATAGAAATAACGTGAGCGTCATATGCCATGAGAGCTTCGTTTACATCACGGAAAACCTTGCCCTCGCCCTTTTCGCCCGACTTTTTCATAGTCAGATAGTAGGAGCCGAGTACCATATCCTGTGAAGGAACGGCAACAGGACGTCCGTCGGAAGGCTTGAGGAGGTTGTTTGCAGCAAGCATAAGGAATCTTGCCTCAGCCTGTGCTTCAGCTGAAAGAGGAAGATGAACAGCCATCTGGTCGCCGTCGAAGTCAGCGTTGAACGCCGTACATACGAGCGGATGAAGCTTGATAGCTCTGCCCTCAACAAGGATAGGCTCAAAAGCCTGTATACCAAGTCTGTGGAGCGTAGGAGCACGGTTGAGGAATACAGGATGATCCTTGATAACATTTTCAAGAGCGTCCCATACTTCGTTCTGCGCACGGTCTACTGATTTTCTTGCAGACTTGATGTTGTTTACGACCTTGGTATCCACAAGGCGCTTCATAACGAAAGGTTTGAAAAGTTCAAGAGCCATTTCCTTAGGAAGACCGCACTGATACATTTTAAGCTCAGGACCAACAACGATAACGGAACGTCCGGAGTAGTCAACACGCTTACCAAGGAGGTTCTGACGGAAACGTCCCTGCTTACCCTTAAGCATATCTGAAAGGGACTTGAGAGGACGGTTGTTGGGACCTGTAACGGGTCTGCCGTGTCTGCCGTTGTCGATAAGAGCGTCAACAGCTTCCTGAAGCATTCTCTTTTCATTTCTGATAATGATGTCGGGAGCTTCAAGCTCAAGCATTTTCTTAAGACGATTATTTCTGTTTATAACACGTCTGTAAAGATCGTTAAGGTCGGAAGTAGCGTAACGGCCGCCATCGAGCATTACCATAGGACGAATGTCGGGCGGAATTACGGGAATAACATCAAGAACCATCCATGAAGGCTGGTTATGAGAAAGTCTGAAAGCCTCGATGATCTCAAGACGCTTTAAAAGCTTGATTTTCTTCTGACCGGGAGGAAGCTCGCTGAGTTCCGATTTGAGCTCGTTTGCTACCCAGATAAGATTGTTTACCCAGTTGTCCTTGTCGGCAATCTCATCATATTCGCCTGTGGTGTTTTTATCGCCGATCTTTTCAAAGAAGAGCTTTTCGATATACTGTGAGCCTGTTTCAACCTCGATAACGGAGAGGTGAGAATCGCTGCGCAGTCTGTTATAGGAAAGGATATCCTCTCTGTAAGTTGTTCTTGAAACAACTTCATCAACAGAAAATTCCTCGTTTTCTGCATTATCTGTGATAACATAGAAACGCTTTGCAAGAAAATCTCTTATCTGATCTTCGGTAAGCTCTGTTACCTTTGAGAAATCAGTAAGATTTTTCATTATATAGTTATCGTATCTGTCCGGGCTGTATTCATCAAGAAGCTCTTTGATAGCTTCGGCACCCATCTGTGCAAAGAAGTCATCATCGTACTTTTCACGCATATCGCTGTATTCTTTTTCGGTAAGGAGTTGTTTTTTTACAAGCTCCGTGTTACCGGAATCAACTACGATATATTTTGTGAAGTAGAGGACTTCTTCAAGTCTTTTTTGTGATACTTCGATAACCTGACCGATACGAGAAGGAGTACCCTTAAAGTACCAGATGTGAGATACGGGTGCAGCAAGCTCAATGTGACCCATACGCTCACGGCGAACCTTAGCACGGGTTACTTCAACGCCGCAGCGTTCGCAGACTTTGCCCTTAAAACGGATCTTTTTGTATTTACCGCAGTGACATTCCCAATCCTTTGATGGTCCGAAAATTCTTTCGCAGAAAAGACCGTCGCGCTCGGGCTTCTGAGTTCTGTAGTTAATGGTTTCGGGTCTTTCAACAACGCCGTGTGACCAGCTTCTGATCTGTTCCGGAGAAGCAAGACCGATTTTAATCGAATCAAATGTGTTGAATTCCAACAGCTAACACTCCTTTAAATATAAACTAAAGGGATTATAACTTAGGCAAGATGTCCCCCGCCTCTAAGGCGGCGGGTTCTATATTCAGTTTCAGTTGTGGTTCAATCCCCAACTGAAACTTCATCGCAGCTTTGCTGCGACTTGCCACGTTGAATGACGGGGCAAGCCCCTTATTGAAAGGGTGAGCCGCCGTTAAAAGCGGCACCCTTAACGGTTATATCAGATCGGTATCATCAGCGTCGCCGTCAAATGAAAGATCATCGGCATCGTCACCGTCATCAAAATCACCGAACTCGTCATCGGTGTCCTCCATGGAGAAGCCTTCGTCGAGATCGCCATCTTCGTAAACGCCGTCCATATCCATGTCAAGGTCTTCAGCGTCCGAAACAGGCTGTGGAATAATATCGTCATCATCATCAAAGGACTGCTTGAGGTCGATCTCTTCACCATGCTCATCAAGAACACGAATGTCAAGACAGAGTGACTGAAGCTCTTTGATAATAACCCTAAATGCTTCCGGAACACCCGGCTTAGGAACATTCTGACCCTTGACGATTGCTTCGTAGGTCTTAACACGTCCTACAGTATCGTCCGATTTAACGGTAAGAATTTCCTGAAGAGTATAAGCTGCACCGTAAGCTTCGAGAGCCCAAACTTCCATCTCACCAAAACGCTGACCGCCAAATTGAGCTTTACCGCCCAAAGGCTGCTGCGTAACGAGGGAGTAAGGACCAACGGAACGAGCGTGGATCTTATCATCAACAAGGTGGTGAAGCTTTAAATAGTACATATAACCAACGGTTACGGGGTTGTCAAACTGCTCACCTGTACGTCCATCGTAGAGAATAGTCTTACCGTCTTCATTGATACCAGCCTCACGGAACATTTCACGAATGTCCTCTTCATGAGCACCGTCGAATACGGGAGTCATAACCTTCCAGCCGAGCTTCTTTGCAGCCATACCGAGGTTAACTTCAAGAACCTGACCGATGTTCATACGGGAAGGAACACCGAGAGGATTAAGAACGATATCAAGCGGAGTACCATCTGGCAGAAACGGCATATCTTCGGATTTAAGGATACGTGAAACGACACCCTTGTTACCGTGACGGCCTGCCATTTTATCTCCGACGGAAATTTTACGCTTTTGTGCGATGTAGCAGCGTACAAGCATACTTACACCGGGAGCAAGCTCATCGCAGTTTTCTCTTGTGAATACCTTAACGTCAACGATAACGCCTGCCTCACCGTGAGGAACTTTGAGTGAGTTGTCACGAACTTCTCTTGCCTTTTCACCGAAAATCGCACGGAGAAGTCTTTCTTCTGCGGTAAGCTCGGTTTCACCCTTAGGAGTAACCTTGCCGACAAGAATATCGCCTGAGCGGACTTCCGCACCGATACGGATAATACCGCGGTCATCAAGGTCTTTGAGAGCGTCCTCGCCGACATTTGGAATGTCACGAGTAATCTCTTCCGGACCGAGCTTTGTATCTCTTGCCTCAATCTCATATTCTTCAATATGAATAGAGGTGTACATATCTTCACGAACGACACGTTCATTTAGAAGAACGGCGTCCTCGTAGTTGTAGCCTTCCCATGTCATGAAGCCGATAAGAGCGTTTTTACCGATGGATATTTCACCGTTGCAGGTAGCGGGACCGTCCGCAAGAACCTGACCAACGTGAACCTCTTCGCCCTTGTCGACGATGGGACGCTGATTTACACAAGTACCCTGGTTAGAGCGCTTGAATTTGATAAGCTTGTAAGGATGTGTAGCGCCTGTACCGTCTTTAATTACGATCTCGTCTGCCGATACACGTTCAACAACACCATCGTGCTTGGAAATTACACACACGCCCGAGTCAACGGCAGCCTTGTATTCCATACCGGTACCAACGATAGGTGCTTCAGTTTTGAGAAGCGGAACAGCCTGACGCTGCATATTAGAGCCCATGAGAGCACGGTTTGCGTCATCATTTTCAAGGAACGGAATGGAAGCCGTAGCGATGGAAACAACCATTTTAGGAGAAACGTCCATGTAATCGATACGTTCTCTTTCACATTCGAGGATTTGTTCACGGAAACGTGCGTTAACGATAGGTCTTGCAAATTTTCCGTCTTCTGTGAGAGGCTCGTTCGCCTGAGCGACCGTGAAATTATCTTCCATATCGGCTGTCATGTAAACGACCTCGTTTGTAACAATGCCGGTAGTCTTGTCTACCTTTCTGTAAGGTGCTTCAATGAAGCCGTACTCGTTAATACGTGCAAATGAAGCAAGATAGGAGATAAGACCGATGTTCGGACCTTCCGGAGTTTCAATAGGACACATTCTGCCGTAATGGGAGTAGTGAACGTCACGAACCTCAAATCCTGCACGGTCACGTGAAAGACCGCCCGGACCGAGAGCGGAAAGACGGCGCTTGTGAGTAAGCTCTGCAAGCGGATTAGTCTGATCCATAAACTGAGAAAGCGGTGAAGAACCGAAAAATTCTTTGATAGCCGCCGTGATAGGTCTGATGTTTATAAGTGACTGCGGCGTGATATTTTCCATATCCTGAGCCTGGATATTCATTCTTTCGCGGATAACACGTTCCATACGTGCAAAACCGATCCGGAACTGATTCTGGAGCAGCTCGCCAACGGAACGGATACGTCTGTTTCCAAGATGGTCTATGTCGTCGACAGTGCCGACACCTTCGCAAAGATTGAGGAAGTAGCTTACCGTAGCATAGATGTCGTCAAGGATAATGTGCTTCGGTACAAGCTCATCGGCACGAGTTTTTACCATTTCTTCAAGCTCGTCCGCATCGGAGGCAGTTTCGAGAATGTCCTTGAGCACCTTGAATGATACCTTTTCATTGATGCCGTAAACAGCAGGATCAAATTCAACGTAAGGTGCAATGTCTACCATGCCGTTGCCGATAACTTTGACTGTTCTTTCTTCTACACGGTGAGTAGTTTCGCCGGTAGGAGTGGTGTAAAGCTCTTTGTGTTCAACGCTGAGCCAGACTTCGGATACACCTGCCTGCTCGATCTCCATAGCCTTGTCATATGTGATAAGTTCTCCGACATCGGCAAAGATCTCACCGGTAAGAGGGTTAGCGATCGGTTCGGCAAGACGGTGCCCCGTAATTCTTGAGCCTATGCCGAGCTTTTTGTTATATTTATATCTTCCGAAACGGGAGAGATCATATCTTTTAGCGTCAAAGAAAAGAGCGTTGATATGAGCCACAGCGCTTTCAAGCGTGGGCGGTTCACCCGGACGAAGCTTTTTGTAAACTTCAAGAAGAGCCTCTTCTGTATTTTTGGTAGAATCCTTCTGGAGGAT
>CASFZT010000027.1 GCA_949299215.1 uncultured Ruminococcus sp. | reverse complement strand
CCGCCGATGAAAACGGATATGTATATTCCGGTTGCAGCGGATTTGTACTTGATGAAAATTCGGGGTTCAGCTATGGAAAACCGTAAGCTTTTTAATAAAAGAGATATACTTTTTTTGCTACCGCTTCTTATACTTATAATAATTTTTGCGGCAGGACGTTTTTTTGTGAATGAGGAGAACGGCTGTGCGGTCATCAGATGCGGCGTAAAGGTCATAGATACAATATCGCTTGCAAAAAACGGAGAATATTCCTATTCCGAGCTTGAGGGTATGGTTTTTTCTGTAAAAGATGGCGGTATTGCCGTAACGCAAAGTGACTGCCATGACAAAATATGCGTAAATACCGGCAGGATATATTCAGGCGGAGAAACTATCGTATGCCTGCCGCACAAAGCGGTTGTAACTGTTGAAAGCGGCGAAAAAAATAACGTGGATGTGGTTCTCGGATGAGTATTTTTAAGCCGCAGGGTATTTCACCTGCGAGATATACCGCCGTGATGGGTATGCTTGCCGGGATATCGGCGGTGCTTAACTTTATTGAGGGGATATTTTCGGCATTTCTGCCGGCAGGTATAAGAATAGGTCTTTCAAACATAGTCATCATGTCGGCTATACTTTGTTTAAATCTTCCGTCGGCGTTTCTTCTTATCGTATTCAAGGCGGCATTTGTGTTCATAACAAGAGGTACTGTCGCAGCGATAATGTCACTTTCGGGCGGTGTGGCTGCTTTTATCGTACTGGCTCTGCTTTTTCGGAAAACTTTATCGTCATATATACTTACAAGCGTATGCGGCGCACTTGCCCATTCGCTCGGACAGCTTGCCGCAGCACGGATAATTATCGGCAACAGTGCGGTATTCGGATATGCCCCGATACTTGGGATATGCTCATTTGCGGCAGGTATATGTACCGGTATCGTGCTTAAAGCTGTATTTCCGCAGATAAGGTGTATTATTCCGAAAAAGGAAGAGTAAAGGCAATAAGGGGCTTGCCCCGTCATTATATATCAAACGGCAAAAATCGGAGCGCAACGCTCTGTCTTTATATAGGAGGATTGCGAATGAAAAAATTAAACGGTATTCACCTTAAGCATGACAAGACCACAATGGATTGTCAGACGGTGAATTTCCCTATTCCGGGGAAGGTAATTATCCCCATGTCACAGACAATGGGTGCACCGTGTGACTGCCTTGTAAAAGTCGGAGATGAGGTGACGGTAGGTCAGAAAATAGGTGACACCTCCGCCTTTATGTCTGCACCCATACATTCGTCCGTTTCCGGAAAGGTAAGTATGATAACCGACTATCTGCTTACATCGGGAAATGTATGCAAGGCAATTGTAATTGAAACGGACGGCAGGCAGACGATTTGTCCCGATATAAAGCAGCCGGAAATAACCGACAGGGATTCGTTTATAGCGGCTGTTCGCGAAAGCGGTCTTACCGGTCTTGGCGGCGCAGGCTTCCCCACGCATATCAAGCTGAATTTCGATTCGGTCAAAACTCCTATTGATACGCTTGTTATAAATGCTGCGGAATGTGAGCCGTACATAACCTCGGACTATCGTGAAATGATGGAATGTCCTTCCGATATCATAGAAGGCATACTTCTTGTTCAGAAATATCTCGGCATACCCTACTGCAAGATATGCATAGAAAATAACAAACCTGACGCAATTGCTCTTATGCGTGAAAAAACTGCCGAAATAAAATCGGCAGAGGTAGTTGTTCTGCCCTCGTCATATCCGCAGGGTGCCGAAAAGGTAATAGTATACTCCGCAACGAACCGTATTATAGGAGAAGGTGAGCTGCCAAGCAATCAGGGTGTTGTTGTCCTGAACGTTTCGACCGTTGCATTTATAAGCAGATACTGCTCAACGGGTATGCCTCTTGTTTCGAGAAGGATCACTCTTGACGGACCAGCGATTACAAAAAATTACGGAAACTACACCGTTCCTGTCGGTACGCAGATATCGGATATCCTTGCATACGGCGGTGCGGAAAACCCTGCTAAGGTAATTTACGGCGGTCCCATGATGGGAGTTTGTCTTTATGACACCGAACAGCCTATCTTAAAAAGTACAAATGCAGTCATCGCATTTGATAAGGACACCACTCTGAAAACCACCGCCTGCATACGCTGCGGAAGCTGTATAGACGCCTGTCCGCTCGATCTTATGCCCGTTTCCATTGAAAACGCATATAAGGCAAAGGACGTTGAAGCACTCAAGAGCCTGAAGGTAATGTTGTGTATGAATTGCGGCTGCTGTTCATATGCCTGCCCCGCACACAGACCGTTGGCTGAAATAAATCAGCTTGCAAAGGGACTTATCCCTCGTCCTGTGAAAAAATAATTCGGAAAGAAAGGATTGAATAAATTTGAACGGACTTAACGTTTCCCCGTCACCGCATAGAGTCACAAGCCTGTCAACGACAAAGGTAATGGCTGCGGTCATAGCGGCTTTGTTTCCTGCTGCGGTAATGGGATGTATATATTTCGGAATGAGAGCGGCTGTCGTTCTGATAGTCACGATTGCATCGGCGGTCATTTTTGAATTTCTCTTTAATCTTGTAACTAAAAAGGAGCAGACCGTTTCCGACCTTTCGGCTGTTGTGACGGGACTTCTTCTCGGAATGAACCTGCCTGCTACCGTACCTCTTTATATACCGATAATAGGCAGCTTTATTGCTATCGTTATCGTAAAGCAGCTTTTCGGCGGCATAGGCCAGAACTTTGCAAATCCTGCAATTGCTGCAAGAATAGTGCTTATGGTATCCTTTACTCAGGAGATGACAAAATGGGTCGTACCGTATTGGTATCAGAACGGCACATCGGCAGCAGACGCTATAACGGGGGCAACTCCTCTTGCGGCTGCATGGCTTGATAACGGAACAAGCATGGTTTCTCCGTTTACATGGCAGGAAATGCTTTTCGGTGTAACAGGCGGCTGTATCGGCGAAACCTGTGCGCTTGCTCTTATTATCGGCGGACTTTTCCTTATCATAATAAAGGTGATATCGCCTGTGACTCCGCTTGCGTTTATCGGCTCATTCGGACTTTTAACGCTTATCTATACCGGAAGTTCCGTACTGACCGTTTACCATATCCTTGCAGGCGGTCTTATGATAGGCGCATTTTTCATGGCTACGGATTATGCTACAACTCCTCTTACCAATAAAGGCAAGCTTATCTTCGGAATAGGCTGCGGCGTTATCACATTTGTAATCCGTCATTTCGGAAGTTTTCCCGAGGGCGTTTCATTCTCGATACTTCTTATGAACCTGCTTACACCTTATATTGACAGACTTACAAGAACTTCACCTCTCGGTGCAAAGAAAGCAAAGGAGGGCAACTGATAATGTTTGAAGAAAAAATAAAACCCTCTTTGGTACTTACGCTTATATGTGTGATAAGCTGCGTTCTTCTTGTTGTTGCATATAACGCTACATATGTTGACAACACGGGTGTTGTCACAGAAGCAATGAAAGCCGGACTTGCCGAAATATACGGCACGTCTGACGGCTATGAAATGCTTAAAAATGACGACGGCACGGTATTTGCGCCTGAGGGTGTCACCTCCGTTTTACAGAATGCCGAAGGAAATACCGCTTTTGAGATCATTGCCGACGGCTATGCAAGCGGCGGTCTGCACCTGCTTGTATGTCTTGACAATAACGGCGCTGTTTCGGGAATATCAATTCTTGCAATAAGCGAAACTCCGGGTCTTGGCACAAAGGTACAGGACAGCGCATTTATCGGTCAGTTCAAGGGTCTTACATATGATAAGCTTCCTCCTGCCGAATCAGAAGAAAGCACAGGCTCAAAAACATACATATGGGGCAGCAGAGAGGTGATTGATGATCTTAAGGCAAAAGCAGATGCGGTTCCTGCCGGAGATTATTTTCAGCTTGACGCTATAACGGGTGCGACATTCTCCTCAAAGGGTATGGACGATGCCGTTACAACTGCTCTTAATGCATATAATACGATGAAAGGAGCCGATGTCGAATGAACAACGAAAATAAAAAGCCTGCTCTTTTTGAAATGACCAAGGGCATAATAAAGGAAAACCCCGTTTTTGTAACGCTGCTCGGAATGTGTCCTACACTTGCCGTTACAATAATGGCTTCAAACGGCATAGGCATGGGTCTTGCGACAACATTTGTACTTATATGCTCCAACCTTGTAATATCGCTGTTAAAGGGCGTTATCCCCAAAACGGTACGTCTGCCCTGCTTCATTGTTATCATTGCGGCTTTTGTTACACTTATTGAATTCCTTATGAAAGGATATCTTCCTGCGCTTTATGACAGTCTGGGATTGTTTCTTTCTCTTATTACGGTAAACTGTATCATCTTAGGACGTGCGGAGGCATTTGCTTCAAAGAATAATCCTCTGCGTTCCGCGCTTGACGGTTTTGGAATGGGACTCGGATTTACCCTTGCACTTTTCCTCATGGGCAGTGTGCGTGAGATATGCGGTGCAGGAACATGGCTTGGCATCGACCTGCATCTTCCTTATACAATGACAGCGTTTATCATGCCTGCAGGAGGATTTTTTGTGCTCGGCGTTATAATTGCCGTTGTAAACAAGATAGCAAACAAGAAACCGCCTATGGAGATCGGCTGTGCCGGCTGTCCGAATGCCGCATCGTGTCCCTCCTTTAACAAAAGCACTTTAAATGAAACGGAGGACAGCGCAAAATGAAAGAAATGCTTGTAATTTTACTCAGCGCAATGCTTGTCGACAACTTCGTGCTTTCAAAATTTATGGGTATATGTGCGTTTCTCGGCGTTTCCAAAAAGCTTGACAGCGCAGTCGGAATGGGAATTGCCGTAACCTTTGTAATGCTTTGTGCAACTCTTTGCACATATCCTATTTATATGTTTATTCTTGTTCCGCTCGGACTGGAATATCTTAAAACTATTGCATTTATTCTTATCATAGCTTTGTTCGTTCAGATAGTTGAAATGATACTTAAAAAGAAAGTGCCGTCACTTTATAAGGCACTCGGCGTATATCTGCCGCTTATCACAACAAACTGCGCTGTGCTTGGTGTTACCATTCTCAATATAGACAACAGCTACAATATCGGTCAGTCGCTTGTAAACTCAGCCGGTGCAGGCCTTGGCTTTACGCTTGCACTTGTGATATTCAGCGGAGTACGCCAGAGAGTTACCGCCGCAGATACTCCGGAAATATTCAAGGGTATCCCGATAACGCTTATTGCCGCATCTATCGTATCAATAAGCTTTATGGGCTTTTCCGGAATGTTTAACTAAGGAGGTGGAGAAAAATGTTCTTTACATATATTCTCCCTGCCATTGCTTTCGGAGGAATGGGGATTTTTTCGGGCGTTCTGCTTACTGTATGTTCAAAGGTATTTGAGGTAAAGACGGACGAACGCATAGAGGCTGTAAACGAAGCTCTGCCTCAGGTAAACTGCGGTTCATGTGGTTTTTCGGGATGTTCGGATTATGCGGAGGCTATTGTAAAAAACGGTGTTGCGCTTAATCTTTGCAAACCGGGCGGTAAGGAAGCTGCAGATAAAATTGCAGATATAATGGGACTTGCAAAGGCGGATATAGTACCGCAGGTGGCAGTAGTAAAATGCAGCGGCGACTGCAATGCAACATCAAGCAAGTTTACTTTTCACGGTATTCAGAGCTGTATTGCGGCAAATCGTTTTTACAGCGGATCGGAGGCTTGCACACATGGCTGCTTAGGATTTGGCGACTGTGCAAAGGTATGTCCGAACGGTGCAATATCAATAGTAAAGGGTCTTGCAAGGGTAGACAAATCAAAATGTATCGGCTGCGGACTTTGCGTCAAGGCTTGCCCGAATCAGCTTATCGTGATAAGGGATATAACCAACTTTGTTGATGTATGCTGTTCTTCCACGGAGATAGGCAAAATAACAAGGTCGGTATGCTCAAGCGGCTGTATCGGCTGCAGGAAGTGCGAAAAGACCTGTGAATACGGTGCTGTCACCGTTAAGAACAACGTAGCGGAGATAGATTATTCCAAATGCACAAGTTGCGGCAAATGTGCTGAAGGCTGCCCCGTAAAGGTTATAAAGATCTGCGGAAAGCAGGCCTGACGAATATAACGCATTTTAATGAATTTCGCCGTTTGCGGACGGCACCAAATGGCGAGAGGGAGCAATTTGAAAACCTCGCAAACATTTTTTAAAATGTTTGACAAAAAGGCTGTGAGGGTGTGCATATCGTAAAAAATCAAGTTGTAAATTTACTTTTTCGACAAGATAAATCTCCGAAACCGTTAAGGCTTCGGAGATTTTGTTATATCAAAGTTTTTTCAGCCACTCACGTGCAAGCTCGGTCCATTCTGCACATTCTTTATTTATATGACCGTCGTAATTTGCCGTGCTTTCATCACTGAGCGCAAGACCGTGCACGCCGTTTCCAAAAACGTGTCCCGTAAAAGGCACCTTATTTGCCGCAAGGGCAGACATGAACATAAGCGTATTTTCGACAGGCACAAGGTTGTCATCGCAGGTGCTCCATATAAATGTCGGAGGGGTATGCGTACCGACCTGCTTTTCAAGACTTGCAAGCTCCCACAGCTTTTTATCATCGGCTGCAATGTTTTGTATTGAACCGTCGTGTCTTTTCTTACCCGAGGTTATGACAGGATAGCAGAGTATCTGACCGTTTGGTTTTATATATTTGGCGTCAACGCCAAGCGGCTCATAAGCAAAACTCTTATTCCAATGTACGCCAAGACTTGCCGCAAGATGTCCGCCTGCAGAAAATCCACAGGTGTAAATACCGTTTTTGTCGATACCGAAACGCTCTGCATTGTCACGCAGAAAAGCCATTGCAGCCGCAAGCTCAAGCAGGTTTGTCGGAAAAAGCTTCTTTACGCAGCTGTAATTCAGCACAAACGCCGCCAGTCCAAAGGAAGCAAATCTCATTGCAATAGGCTCTGCCTCTCTTACGGAGCAGTAGTCATATCCTCCGCCTGGACAGATAAGAAGTGCCTTTTTTGACAGATTTCTCGTGTCATTCGGCAGTCTGTCGGGTATTATCGCAGTAAGCTCTGCTTTGCATCCGTCTGCGGAAACACCGCCCTTTTCATATGGTACATCCAATGTGTATTTTTCGTAAAGCATATTATTTCCTCTCCGTTTATCTATCGCTGCGAAAATGCAAATTTTACGGCAATCATATCTTCAAAAACAATTTCCAGACGCTGACAGCCTGCGCCGTAATAAATATGCTTTCCGCTTTCCTTGTCAGGTTCGCCGATGACCTCGTTCGGAATACCGCCTATGTCACGTATTTCGTTTATCGTCATGTCAAGTGACATATCCATCACATCAAAATCAAGCGGTGCTATGTAACGCTCAGCTTCAAGATATATTATCTCCGTCCCTTCATCGTTAAGCTTTGCCATAAACATACCGCCGTTTGGAAAGGTAAGAATTTCATTTTCAAATTTACATTCTGCCAGCGTGCCGCCTTCTTCAAGCTCGGTAAGCTTTATCGGGAAAGAAAAGCTTATGCCGTCCGCTTTCAGATCGGCATAAAGCTCATTCATTGTCCATCGCCTTAAAAGCGAATAATCCTCCTCGGGCGCTGTTGTGGTCGTTGATACGGTAGTTGTTGTTTCGGAAGCTGCTTCCTCTTCGGCTGTGCCGCATGAGCAAAGCATAAGTGCCGCCATCAAAGCTA
The DNA here is from genome assembly GCA_949299215.1 of uncultured Ruminococcus sp. GTDB lineage: Bacteria > Bacillota > Clostridia > Oscillospirales > Ruminococcaceae > UMGS363. The sequence goes on along the minus strand of CASFZT010000027.1, from coordinate 6,250 downwards.
TAAGAAATTTCTTCATTTATATAGAACCGCCTTATTACATTTATTATTTTTGCATGATATACGCCGCCGTTTTTATTCCGTCTGCGGCTGCTGACATTATTCCTCCGGCATAGCCCGCTCCTTCACCGCAGGGATAAAGTCCTTTGACGGAAATCGACTGCAAATCTTCGCCTCTTGTAATTCTAACCGGTGATGATGTGCGTGTTTCGGGAGCAGTCATTACTGCGTTCTCGTCACCAAAGCATTTCATCTTGGAGGAAAAGCTTTTAAGTCCTGCTGACATCATATCCGTAATAAATTCCGGGAAAAGCGCATAGAAGTCACTCTCGGAAACGCCCCTTGCATATGTCGGACTTATATCTGCATTTTCAAGCGAGCATTTTCCGTTTAAGAAGCTCCCCACCGTACAGGCAGGCGCTTTGTAATTTCTGCCTGCAAGCTCAAATGCCTTACGTTCAAGCTTTCCTGCAAATTCTACGCCGTCAAGTGGGTGTGTTCCGAAATCTTCGGGCGATACCGATACAACAAGCGCGGCATTTGCATTTTCACCGTCACGGGCGTATTCGCTCATTCCGTTTGTGACTACGGTGTTTTCCTCACTTTGTGACGGCACGACCGTACCTCCGGGGCACATACAGAATGTATATACTCCTCTGCCGTTTATCCTGTGAGAAAGCTGATATTCTCCCTGTGGAAGTGCAGGATTTTTATATTGTACACCGTAAAGTGAACGATTGACATCCGTTTGCTTATGCTCAATACGTGCGCCCACCGAAAACGGCTTAGGTTCGATGAATACACCCTTGTCAAAGAGCATTTTGAAAGTATCCCTTGCGCTGTGTCCTATTGCAAGAATAAGATCGGTGCAGGGGAGAGCTTCATTTTTGTTTATTACGACCTCTGTGACCCTGCCGCCATTTATTTTTATATCGGTAAGCTTTGAATGAAAGCGTACTTCGCCGCCGAGCAAAATTATCCTCTCACGCATCGACTTAACGATATCTCTGAGCTTATCCGTACCTATATGCGGTTTAGCCTTTGTGAGGATTTCATGAGGTGCGCCAAACTCAGCAAATTTCTCAAGCACGAGCCTGCATACGGGGTCTTTTATGCGCGTGGTAAGCTTGCCGTCGGAAAATGTACCTGCTCCGCCTTCGCCGAACTGTACATTGGTTTCCTCGCTGAACATACCGCCGCTCCAGAAGCTTTCCACGGCGTTTACTCTTTCCGATATCCCGCCGCCTCTTTCTATTACAACGGGCTTAAATCCGTATTCTGCCAAAGCAAGTGCCGCAAACATACCTGCAGGTCCGAAGCCTGCAATGACTACACGTTTGCCGTCCTGTGATATTTTGCTTTCATCGGCAATAAGCGGTGCCGTGCCGTCTGCATATGTGCAAAAGGCATATTTCCTGCAAAGCTGTTCCTCCGTCTTTTTATCAAGCTCCAGCCATACGGAGGAAACAAGCTTTATATCGGTATTCTTTCTTGCATCAAGAGAGGTTTTATATACTCCCGAACGCTTTACGGCAGCTTTATTAAGATGCAGCTTTTTTAATGCCGCCGCTGTAATTTCATTATCCGTCGAATTTATCCCCGTAATGATCTGTGAGATAATAAGGGGCATGGCGCTAACTCCTTTCGGTGCTTTTCAGTGTGACGGTGACAGTCGCTCTCGGAGAAAGCTCACCGTCCGAGCCTATGCTCCATACATCGTCATAGGACGGCGTACTGAACGTTACAGGGAACTTGTAATCCCTCTCCTCAAGGTCATAATTTATAAGGTCTATATTGGATACGACATCAATATATGAAAGCTGCTTTATACTCTCCTCGGAGCCGATAAAGTACATTGTAAATCCGGACGTGATTATCTTATAATCGAACTGTGCAGGTGCATTTACAAACTGTACCGCATTTTTATTTATAACTACCATTACCTTTGCAAGACCCTCTGTCGGACATTCAACCGTAACGGTATTTGTATTGCTAAGATCCTGATAACCCTCGGGCAGAAAATCCTCTGTATTAAATACGAAAACAGAGCCTATATCGACAGCTCGCATATCAATGCTGCCTATGTTGAGTGCAGCGATATTTCTTGCGTTCTCACTCGGTACGGCGACCTCAAGCTCACTTACGGAAAATTTGAGCTTATCGATAAATGCGTTGGTATCAAAGCTTTCCGGTGTGTTGATAATATTGACCTCAAGCGGAAGGGTTTGTTTCATAAGGATAGGTATCCTTACCGTAAAATCAGTCCTGCTCATGCTTATTTCCTCTTCCTCCGTTGCAATGGGAGTTGAGCCGGAATAAAGCTTTACGTTGTTAGTTGAATATTCATAGGTAGAGGAAAGCTCTTCCGATGTATTTATATTTACATATGCCGTGTCGATTGCACTTACCTTGTCACGGGGTCCCGTAATTTCGATAGACTCGGGGACGATAACTACCTCTTCTTCATCGCAGATATGTCCCGATGCAATGTGTATATCGTCAAGGTCGGGCTTTACCTCAATGGTCTTGGTGATTATTTCATCAAAGGTCACCGTAATATGGCTTAAGGTTTCATTTTCCGAATCATATATCTTTATAACATCAAACTCGCTGCCATTTGAACATTGCACTTCCAGAGGAAGGTTAAACTCGCCCTCGCTCATGACGTTTTCGGCAGACGCCACGATCGTAAGCTGACTGTTGTCAAGATTGCCTATCTGACCTCTGTCACCCGAAATATAAACATTTGCCTCGGTTATTTTCTGACCGGACACTCTGAAATTGTGTGCTTCAGCATATGTGCCGCTTGTTTCTATAACTACCGGTACATTGTAGATAGGCTTTTCGATCGTAGGATATACATTTATTGAAACGATAAACCATATAGCCACTGCAGCAGCAAGCGATATTATCTTCAGACTTAATTCTTTTTCCAAAAGCTCGTAAAAGGCTTTTTTTAACGCATTAATTATTTTTTTCATTATCGCTGCCTCCGTTGCCTTTCTTTTTAAGCTTAAGCTTAAAGAGTTTCTTTATATTCGGCATCTCGCCTTTTAACGGCTTTGCAGGTTTTGCAGCCTTTTCGGGTATAAGCTTTGAGCGCAGCATCTTTTTCAAGCTGTCACGTGAAAAGCCTCTTTCAAGAGAACCGTTTTCCGCAACGGAAATAGCGCCGGTTTCCTCTGATACAACAATGATTATGGCGTCGGAGTTTTCGCTCATGCCGATAGCTGCTCTGTGACGTGAGCCAAGAGCCTTGTTAATCGTTTCCTCTTTCTGCGGTTTGGGAAGAAAGCACGCCGCAGCAAGGATCATACCGTCACGCATAATGACTGCTCCATCATGCAAAGGTGTATTTTTGAAAAATATATTGCCCAGAAGCTCCTTGGAGGGAGTGGCGTTAAGTATCGTACCGGTATCTATCTGCTCACCAAGCTTTGTTTCACGCTCGATAACGATAAGCGCACCTGTTGTTGTGGAGGAAAGGTCTTCGCACGCATCACAAACTGCCTCTATTGCGGTGTTCCATCTGTATGTCATAACATCATTATTGTCACCCGTCATTGTAGCAAGCGTTTTTACCACCTTTGACTGACCCATCTTTTCAAGTGAACGGCGCAGCTCAGGCTGAAAAAGCACAACAAGCGCAAGAAGTCCTACATCAAATACATTTTTAAGAATATATGTCATTGCCTTCATCTCAACGGCAGCCATGATTATATAAGCAGCCGCAACAACGGCAATACCCTTTAAAAGTCCACCTGCTCTTGTTTCCTTGACAAGAGAAATGCCCTTATATATAAGCACGGCAAGAACTGCCACATCGATGATATCCCAAATCCCGATAGGCAGTATACTGTTAAGATATGAACGCATTCTGTATATAAAATCCACTCAGCCCATTCCCTTTGCATAAAATTTTCAATCTTTATTGTAACATATAACGCACTTGCTTTTCAAGTGGTTATTTAAAAATTTATTGCAAAACACGGCAAGGGAAAATTGTAAAAAAGTGTCAAACATCTGTAATAATAAAAAAATTGCACAAGTAATGCCGGAATAAAAGTTTCGGCTACCTTTTCAAAGGCGGCAGGTTTCCAAAGCGCAGCGCCTTTGCAGCCGTCCGTATGCAAATCAGAACAAACAAGCTCCGAACTTGTTTCCAAGTTCGGAGCTGCGTTTAATGGTGGAGACAGACCAACCAAATCCGAACCCAGAAAGTCCTCGACTTCCTTTAGTGTAATCGTCTGTGTACCATGCTGATAGTTATAGGTCAGCATCAGCTTATCGTCATACACAAATATCGCGTTGACAAAGGTGTCGATCAGTCGCTTTTGAAATTCCCGATCATTGGGATCGCCGTACCGGAACTGAGAAAACCAATGCTCCATATACTCCCGTGTCAGCTTCGGCTTTTGCAGTTCTGCAGTTGTGATGCTGAGAGATAGTTCTTCTTTCTGTTTCTCCAATTCTTCAAGCCGCTGTTTGGTTGACGCGGTAAAGATGCCCTGCTGGATGGCGTTAAGCATATTTTCAATGCCCTTTTCCGTCTCGGCAAGCTGTCGGCGCAAAGCAGGAATTGTCACATCCTCACGTTCCTGCATGACAAGCAGTGCGTCAATGATCCGATTGATCTTTTCCTCATTCAGCACTCGTTCCATTGTCAAGCGAACAATGGCGCGCTCGATCCAATCCTTCTTGACTGCCTTTTTATTGCAGCCCTTTTTGCGTTTTGCATTACCGCACTTATAGTAGTAATGCATCGCTCCGGTGTGGCTCTTGCCGCTTTCACCAACCATCATGCGCTCACACTTGCCGCAGAACAGCTTTGTGGTCAGCAGGAACTCGCTTTCTTTGGCTTTGGCATGCGCCGGTGCGCGTTTGTTTTTCTCCATGCGCTGCTGAACGCGATAGAACAAATCCTCCGGCACGATAGCAGGAACGCCGCCGGGAATGACCACATCCTGATAGCTGTACTCACCAATGTATTTGCGATTTTTCAATAGCGCGTTGAAGCTGTTGGTATTGAACGGCTTGCCACGTTTGGTTGTCAGCCCTCGTGAATTGAAATCTTCGATGATGGATCGTACCGTTGCACCTTCGGAATATCGTTCAAAGATTTCCACTACCAACGGTGCGGTTTCAGGATCCACCACCAGCTTTTGCGTCTGCTTGTCCAGCAGATAACCCAGCGGAATACCGCCGCCGTTATTCTTGCCCTTGAGGGCATTTTCTTTTTGTCCGCGATGGATTTTCTCAGACAACTCAGCGGAGTAAAACTCGGCATATCCTTCCAGCATGGATTCCAGAATAATGCCCTCCGGTCCGTCGGAGATATGCTCCTTGGCGGAAACGACTTTCACGCCGTTCTTTTTCAAAATGTGCTTGTAATGTGCGCTGTCGTAGCGGTCACGGGAGAAGCGGTCGAGCTTCCAGACAAGCACGATCTCAAACAGTGCTTTTGCGCTGTCCTTAATCATGCGCTGGAACTCCGGACGGTCAGCGGTTTTCGCAGACAATGCGCGGTCAATGTAGCTGCCGACAACCGTTATGCCGTTGCGCTCAGCGTATTCGCCGCATTCACGGAGCTGACCTTCAATGGATTCTTCCCGCTGATTATCGGAGGAATATCGGGCATAGATCACCGCGTTCATTCTTCGTCACCTTCGCCGCTTTCCAGAGCAAGCTCAGTGAGTTCACGCAGCTTGTTCTGCAACAGTTTTTTGTCAGGCAAGTGCAGTGTATAGTCAGACACCAAGGTAGGAGACATACTGCGGCTGAGCGCATATTCCACCACAGCGTCATCTTTACCGGCACATAGGATAACGCCAACGCTCGGATTCTCATTCGGCTTTTTTACGTCGCGGTCAAGTGCTTCCAGATAGAAATTGATTTGACCGATATGCTCCGGTTTGAATTTCCCGATCTTCAATTCGATCGGCACAAGGCAGGACAGCGCACGGTTGTAGAACAGAAGATCAATGTAAAAGTCCTGTCCGCCCACCTGAACGCGGTATTCCTCACCGATAAACGTGAAGTCCTTTCCAAATTCAAGAATGAATTGCTTCAAATTGCCTGTGATCGCCTTGCGAAGGTTCCGCTCGGAATACTGCTCCGGTAAATCAAGAAATTCAAGCACATAGGTATCAAGTATGCTGCCTCGCACATCCTGCGGGACAGATTCGGGTATCAGCTTCTTGGAGGAAAGCATATAACGCTCATAGTAAGCACTGTCCATCTGGCGTTCCAGTTC
>CASFZT010000026.1 GCA_949299215.1 uncultured Ruminococcus sp. | reverse complement strand
GACTTTTTTTAAATTATATAGTATAATTTTTTTGTAATGTGTGTTTTTAGCTGTATTTGGCAAAAACATTCAATAAGGGGCTTGCCCCGTCATTATATTACAGCGTAAACACATAATAAAATAACCAACGAAAGGAAGTCGATTATGGATTCTGACGGGCTTACGGGCAGTATTATTATTCTGCTGTGCGTTCTGATAAAAGGATTTTTTACTGTATGTGAGGCGGCGGTCACCGAAATAAGTGATTCAAAGGTCAAAAACTTTGAAAACGGTACAAAAAAAGAGCAGCAGCTCTTTAAACTCCTCAAAAAGCCTGCCGGTCTTATTACCGCTTTTTCGGTAAACAGGATTTTTTCTGCTGTTTTTATTGCATATCTTGCGCTTTTCTTCTATCTTACTCCGTTAAAAGACGCTCTTGCCGTTCTCTTCAAAAATACGCTTACCGACACTCCGGCATATCTTACATCCGCATTGATAATACTTGTTCTGTCGGTGCTGGTGCTTAATGTTTTATGTGATGGTCTGCCGAAAAGACTTGTTGATCCGCAGAATGCGGAAAAGCTTGCCCTTTCCTGCTCCGGTGCGGTAAGACTCCTTGTTGTTCTGCTGACACCTCTTACCGCCGTATCAAGCCTGCTTATAAATCTGCTGGCAAAGCTGTTCGGTGCGGGCAATTCACGTGATAATGAGATAGTCACCGAGGAAGAGATACTTATGATGGTGGATGCCGGAAACGAAACGGGCGTTATCGCAGAAGAGCAGAAGGAAATGATAAACAATATTTTTGAATTTAACGATCTCAGTGTGTCCGATATTATGACCCACAGAACGGACGTTACCGCAGTTGAAGCTTCTGCTTCCGTTTCAAAGATCGTAAATGCCTCAATAAGCTCAGGCTTTTCAAGAATACCCGTTTATAAAGACAGCATAGACCATATAATCGGCATGATATGCGTCAAGGACCTGCTTTGTATGCTCGGCACGGACGCTTCTTCCGAAGCAACGGCACAAAATTTTATAAGGGACGTTATCTATGTTCCGGAATCCATGGCGTGCGGAGAGCTTTTCAAAAAGCTGACCGAAAAGCATATGCAGATGGCGGTAGTCGCCGATGAATATGGCGGAACTGCCGGTGTTGTCACTATGGAGGACGTTGTGGAATCAATAGTGGGCAATATTCAGGACGAATATGACGACGAATCCGAAGACATTATAAAGATTTCCGATGATACATATACGATCGACGGTATGGCAGAGCCGGACAGTGTTCTTGAAACGCTCGGCATCACCCTGCCGGAGGACAATGACTTTGATACGATGAGCGGTTTTATCATAAACCTGCTCGGGCGTATCCCCGAAAGCGGCGAATCACCAAGTGTGGTTTACGAAAATGTGAAATTTACCGTGCTTATTGTCGAGGATATGTGTATCACCAAGCTTAAAGCTACGATCATAAACGAAAACCAAGATATTATAAAGGAGAATAGTGAAAATGATAAACGTGAAGAAAAAAATTAGCCTTGTTCTTGCGGCTGCACTGTCCTTTACGCTTATTGCGTCAGGCTGTAAAAAGACCGACGAAAATGCCGTTGACCTCAATGCAACATCAGTATCCGTTTCCGAGCTTACTCAGATGACGACAACAACAACCGCCGCTCCCGAAACAGAGCCCGTTACGGAAGAAACAACTACAGTGACCGAGGAAACAACCACCGTCACGGAAGAAACGACTGCTGCCACCGAGATAACGACCACTGCGGCGGAGGAAACAACCACTGCGGCTTCCGAAGAAACAACAACGGCATCATCCGAAGCCGAAACAACACGCACATGGAACGAAACCGAGATCGATGAGGAAATGTATACCTCACAGGCTTGCTATTCCAGAATAAAGCCCATCGTTGGTTCCGATCCCGTTGACCGCTATACAAAGGGCACAAAGGTAAATATTGTTGCAGCTACCGACACCGGCTACTACAAGCTTGACGACGGTTCCTTTATCCACTCCGATTATCTTGTTGAGGATGATGACTACTATAATGATGATTTGGATGACGACTATGATGACGACTATAATGAAGAGATATTCCCCGATGACGATGATAACGATGCGGACGATTATGACGACGATGACGATGATGACAACACGGGCAGCAGCGGCACTTCCGATCCCGTTACATCGGTAACTCACGCTGTAAAATACACAGACAGATATGCATACAACACGCTTAACGACAAGGAAAAAGAGTTCTACAAAAATCTTTATGATGCAGTTTCCACATATAAAAGTTCGGTAGAGATACCGCAGGGCCTTTTAAGCGACGGCATTATCAAGGTTTATGCAATGGTATACAACCAGGAAGCACAGTTTTTCTGGATGGACGCCAATATCAACCCGAGCTATGGTTCAATGAAGCTTAATTATGAATATACACAGGACGAGATCAAATCCATTCAGAAAACAATTGACGCAAATGTAAGCAGGATAATGTCTGCTGCAAATAAGTGCAACACAACTGCAGGCAAGCTCAAGGTGTTCTATGACTGGGTAATAAAGAATAATTCCTTTGCTCTTACCGGTACGGCTGCTACCTGTTCAATTGCAAGCGGTCTTTCCGGAAACGGTGAGCTTCAGTGTGTAGGCTATGCAAAGACTATGCTTTATCTTTGTGACATTGCCGGTATCGACTGTATGACTATCGTCGGAAATAACCGCACCGGTTCAACTCACGCATGGAATGTTGTTTACTGTGACAACGGATACTATATCCTTGACGCTGCATGGGGCGATCCTATCGGTGCTCCCGGCGGAAGCAACTATGTAAAATACAGCTTCTTCCTTGTGCCTGACGCATGGACAAAGGAAACTCACCTCAACGTAAACAAGCACACCAGAAGCAACGGAGATGTCATCAAGTTCTTCACTCCTCCGTCCTGCACAAAGACTACATACAACTACTACAGAATCTACGGCAAGGAATATGACAACCTTGATGACGCCGCACAGGGTATGTACGATGCTCTCAAGGAAGCGATCAATGCAGGAAAGAATGTTGCCGAGATACGTGTTACATCACAGGATATGTGGGATACTCTTCTCTCAAACTCCTATGCTGTGAAATTCCAGAAATATGCACAGGAGATCGGTGATGTGGAAAAGCTTTCAAGACAAAAGAATGATAACGTAAATAACGGCGTCGTGCAGTACAACATTATTTATAACTGATTATTGAAATTTTAAGGGGTACGGGTGGAAGAAATTCTGCCCGTATCAAATTGGAAAAATTGGAAAGGAAATGTATATTATGAAACTGAAAAAGAAAATATCTGCTGTTCTTGCATTATGCCTTGCACTTTCTGTATTTGCAGGCTGCTCCGACACAACCGAAGAGCCGAACGAGGAGGTTATGCCCAACGTTATTACATCCGGTACACAAGATCCCTCCGCAGACGGCGGCGATGATAACGGCACAACCGTATTTACCGGAGAAACCGCCGTTGTTACAGATGAGTCCGGAAATGAAGTCACCGGCGTAAACGGAGATGTTCTTACCGAAAGAGTTACTGAACCCGGTCAGACAGAGGCTACTCTTTCTCCGGAACAGCTTGAAGAAATAATAAACAATACCACTACCCAAAATACTCAGCCGCTCGTTACCTCAGAGGTAAAAAGCTCGGACAGATACGGCTACAATACTCTTGACGACAACGAAAAGGCTCTTTATGACGCTATCCTCAATGCCGCATCTACCATGACATCAAAAATAAGAGTAACCGACAGCGTAACTCTTGAAACATGGGCAAAGGTTTTCGGTATGGTATATAATCAGGAGCCACAGCTTTTCTGGCTTAACTCCAAGATAAAGGTCGGCAGAATATACTTCAACGAAGTTGATACCGCCAAGATCACCGAAATGCAGGCTGAAATAGACACTACCGTCGACAAGATACTTGCAGACGCAAATAAGGAATCTACCACATTTGGCAAGCTCAAGGTTTTCCATGACTACCTTGTATATAATTCCTCATTTGAGCTTAAAGACGGTGTGGCAGATTACAATGAAACCATCTATAACGCTTTCGGTCATTCATCCTCCGAGCAGGGTATCGTTCAGTGCGGCGGCTATGCAAAGGCTATACAGTATCTTTGCGATAAATCCGGCATTGAATGTATGGTCATCACGGGCAACCGTTCGGACGGCAGCTCCCATGCATGGAACAAGATAAAGATTGACGGCGAATGGTATAACCTTGACACTACATGGGACGACCCCATTTTCTCTCCTCCCGTATATGACTATATAAGATACAACTTCTTCCTCGTTCCGGACGAATGGATAAACGAAAAAACACATATCAACGTAAACAAGCTTACCCTCAATTCCGGTGCGGTAATAAATTATTTTACACCGCCGACGGCAGATTCCACTGCGGAAAATTACTTTGTGAAGAACGGTCTTTTATTTGACGATAAGGACTCTGCGGACGCTGCTCTGAAAAAGGCACTTGATGACGCTGCAAACTCAGGTGCTCATGTTGCTTCGATAATGGCAGGCTCACAGGAGGTCTACGACTACATCACTTCTAACCTCATTACATATAAAAAGTATGTTATGAATGGTCATTCAAACGTAACCAACCTCACCAACAACTGCAATGAGGAAATGCTCCTTATCCAGCTTGACCTTAAATATTGATAAAATGAAGCTTTTTTCCCGTACGACTATATCAGCCTGCATGATAGCCTCGCTTTTTCTTGCAGGCTGTACAGACATACACCCAAACGGCGGCTCTGCCGAAAGCTATGTTGTTATTGCTCCGCAGGGAGCCGTATCAAAGGATAACTACCCGTATTCCGAGCTTACCGAAAAGGAACGCACGGGCTATGATATGCTTCTGTCGGCGGTAAAGGCTTTTGAACCGACTGTCGATTTTCCCGATGAATATACCGCAGAGGAGATACACAAGCTTTTCGTGCTTGTCTATAACCAGGAGTCGGATATATTCTGGCTGGACAGCTTATTTTCCCGTCCGTCCGACAACGGCATACTTACGCTTTCCTACCGCTTTGATGCGGACGAGGTGCGTTTTATGCGGACGGAGCTTGGAAATATCACGAAAAAAATTATAGACTCCCTGCCGCAAAATTCTTCCGATTATGAAAAGATACTTGCTTTTCACGATCATATCATACTTGGCTGTGATTTTTCCGATGCCGGTGAATATACAAGCACCGCTTACGGCGTTCTTGCAGACGGAAAGGCTCGCTGTGAAGGCTATGCCTTTGCGTTTTCCTACCTTTGCGACAAAGCAGGAATACAAAACTATATCGCAACGGGTCTTAATTCGGACGGCCTTGCTCATGCATGGAACAAGGTGCTTTTGGACGGAGAGTGGTATAATCTTGACTGCACCTGGGACGACCCTATGCTGGAAAAGGAAAATCCGTATTTCCTGCGTCATGATTATATGCTTCTGCCGGACAAGGATATTATAGGTATAAGCCATTTTCCGAATGAAGAATATTTTGCACATATTCCATGCACCGGTGAAAAATACGGCTTTTTTATAAATGAAGAGCTGTATTTTCAAAATGCGGACGAGGCGGCAGGCGTCTTTCTTGCAAAGCTTGACGAAACTGCGAAAAAAGGCGGAAGAAATATCGAAATGCGCCTTTCTTCCGCAGAAGAATATCAAAAATGCTGCGAAATTCTCTTTGACGAAAGCGCCGTTTCGGACAAGGTCGAGGAGCTTAACGGCATACACGGGTGCAGAATAACTTCTCTCATAAAAAACACCAACGACGAGCTTAACGTAATACATATCTCCCTTTTCTACAAGGGCGATGAATAGACCTGCGTAAAACTTATGCGCTGATGCTTGATAACCGATCTTACAATATTTGAAAGGATAGTAATTCAGATGAATTTTTATCGTTTAAGAAAATTTACGGTTTGCCTTGCCGCACTTATAACTGCGGTAGCCTTGCTTTGCGCATGTGACCGCAATCAGGCTGACTGGGAGGATACTCTTCCCTCCGTTTCACTTACCAAAGAGAAATCTGACATACAGATAATAGAGGAGGACACAAAACCGCCCATCTCAATAGAAATGCCCGAGCTTACTACAGCTTCCGAATTAAACACTGAGCTTGCAACGACCCTTGAGCCTAAAGAGAATGACGATGAAAATACGGACAGCTCCGCTTTGCAGGGTTCCGTTTCGGGCGTTCCCAATGTGCCCATTTCCGAATATACCTCTTCATCACCCACGGTAGTATCCGTACCGCCCGAAAGTGACGATACCGATACGTCAAGCGAAACACCTGCGCAGACCGTCACCGCTTATGACACGATCACATCGGTGACTACGCTTTTACAGGGCACCTCTGTTCTTACTCCGGAGGAGGATGTTCCTTACACCTTCAACGACCCCATATCTAAAACATATGCTTACTCTCAGCTTTCGGAAAACGACCGCAAGTTCTATGATATAGTTATCAATGCCATAAAAAATCATGAGTCGGAAATTGACGTGCCCTCCGAGCTGAATATAACAGCAAACGATTATTACAACATATATCAGCTTATCTACAATACCGAACACTCCGTATTCTACATAGATACTCAGATGAAATACACCTCCGTTGCCAAGACAAAGCAGCTTGTAACGATAAATTTCTGTTACACATACACTACCGACGAGGTAAAATATATGCAGAATAAAATAGACGCCGAGGTAAAGAAAATTATCTCCGGCATTGACGAAACTATGTCGGAATATGACATTGTAAAGTATTTTTACGACACTCTTGTTTTAAGCTGCGTATATGATGAAGAGCCTGCAAACTGCCGCGATATTTACGGATGCTTTGTAGAAAAAAGAGCAGTATGCGGCGGCTATGCAAAAGCTTTTTCCTATCTCTGCGACAAGGTTGGAATAGAATCCCTCACCATTACGGGCGATTTTGAAGGAACTCCGCATATGTGGAACATGGTAAAGTTAGGCGGAAGCTGGTATCACATTGACGTTACCTCAGGATATGTCAGCAACGATGACGCAACAAGCTATATACGCTACGACTACTTCTGCGTGACCGACAGCGATATTGACCAAAAGCATGATATATACGATCAGGACTACTCTTATCCCACCGCAGACTCGCTTAAATACAATTACTTTGAATACAATAATCTTATAGCGGATTCATGGGAAGAAACCATATCGCTTCTTACCGATCAAATTATAAAAACCGCAAATAAGGGCGAGCGTGCAATACAGATAAAATGTGCGGACGACGCAACCTTTGATACAGCCTCACACAAGCTTTTTGACCGCTCCGAGGCATATGCGCTTACTATACTTGAAAATGCATATGACAGGTGCAGCAACAAATATCTTACCGATATTATAACATATAACTGCGATGAAAAAAACCGAATAATAAAGATCTTCCTTGTATATCCGGAAGATAATACCGAAAACTTACAAAATGCCGCTTAGGGAGGCACTTATCTTGCGAAATTTGCTACGGCTGAAAAGGCTGACATATCTGCTGCTGATACCGATAATGCTTGCCGGCTGCACGGAAAGAAGCAATGATGATGACGGCGGTTATCATGTTATTTCGGACGGTACATCGGTCAAGGTCGACGAACCTGACACGGACAGCTCCGAGGAATATTCCTGCTATATTCCGGAGGGAATGGAAACGGTTTATGCAAGCAGATATCTTGATGATGAAAAAAAAGAGGTCTATGACAATATAGTCAAAAGTATTGCCGGTTTTGAAGAATCCGTACCTCTTGAAATTGACGCCGAAATTTATAATATGCTTTTAAATCTCGCAAATATTGAGCAGCTTTCATTTTCACATATTGAAAACAGACGTCTGGGGGATTTTGATGTAAACACTCAGACCTTTTCCGTGGAATTTGATTACAGATTTACCGAGCAGGAAGTAAGCGATATGAACCGTGCAAGCGAAAAGGCTGCGGACGCTGTTCTTGAAGGTATCACGGAGGATATGTCGGAATATGATATTCTGAAATATTTTCATGATTACCTTATTCTTAACTGCAACAGCGACACGGAGGATATTTACGCAAACACCGTATACGGTGCGCTTGTAAAGGGAAAAGCACTTTGTGAGGGCTATTCAAAAGCATTTTCCTACCTTTGCAACAGGGCAGGCATTGAAAATATGATAGTTACCGGAAACACGGGCGTTGCGCATATGTGGAATATGGTAAATGTAGACGGAAACTGGTATCATATTGATGTGACGCTGGACAAGCCTATGGGACAGCTTGCGGAAATGTATCCGGATATGGTGCTGTACCAGTATTTTATGGTAACAAACTCCGTTATAGAAAATGACCATGTTATCTGGAACGTAGGTACTGAGCCGCCAAAGGCTTACAGTAAAAAGGAGAACTACTATATAAAAGAGGGCTTTTACATTACAGAAGAAACAGACATAAACTCAGCGATAGAGAACGCTTTGAGCGACGCTGTGGAAAACAAGCGCGGCACAGCTTCTGTACGTTTTGATTCAAATAATGTGATGATATCCGCTTTTTCTCTGCTGAAAGAGGGGCAGGGCGGCAATGATCATTTCAAGGACATGATAGATGACATCTGCAAGGAGTATGACGTAGGGATAAATGTAGGCTGGACGGACTATTACGCACCGTACAGAATACTTGTATTTGTTATTGACTACACATAAAAACAGCGATACCGCAGGCTTTGGTATCGCTGTTTTGTTTGCTAAAGCGTCAGGGGAGAGTGTAAGCAAATACGTCGGTGCACGGAAAATAAAGTAAAAAACCGACAGAATTTTTAGGGGAGGTGAACACGGCCGCTCCTTTTTTACATTTTGCACCGCACCGAATTTGTAGGATCTGACTTCATATCCCGCCCGATTGCCGCTTGATCGTTTCAATAAGGGGCTTGCTCCGTCATTTAACGTGGCAAGCCGCAGACCTTATGCCTGCGGCTTTTTTTATCTTGCCTTTGTGTCGTTCTCTTCAAAAAGCTTGCTCATTGCCTCGTCAATTGAAATAGCTCCGAGGTCGCCTTCCTTTCTCGAACGGAGTGAGATCGTGTTTTCCTCAACCTCCTTATCACCTACGATAAAGAAGTAAGGTATCTTTTCAAGCTGTGCCTGACGTATCTTGTAGCCGATCTTTTCATTTCTGCCGTCAACAGTTGCTCTCATACCATGCGCTTCAAGCTTCTTCAAAAGCTCTCCTGCATATTCTGCGGCACGGTCCGTTACGGGCATGATGCGTACCTGCTCAGGTGAAAGCCAGAGCGGCAAAGCCCCCGCATATTTCTCAATAAGATATGCAAGCGTTCTTTCATAGCAGCCGAGAGATGTTCTGTGAATGATATAGGGACGCACTTTCTTGCCCTCTGCGTCTGTATACTCCATGCCGAATTTTTCCGCAAGAAGCATATCTATCTGAATTGTAACAAGCGTATCTTCCTTGCCGTATACGTTCTTGTACTGAATATCAAGCTTAGGACCATAGAATGCAGCCTCGTCAATGCCTATCTCATATTCAACGCCGAGATGATCGAGAATTTTCGCCATTACAGACTGTGCATGCTCCCATTGCTCGGCTGTGCCTTCATATTTGTTCTTCGGATTTGCGGGGTCCCACTGTGAAAATCTGAATGTACAGTCCTCAAGAAGTCCTACCGTGCCGAGAAAATATTTTGCAAGCTCAAGACAGCCCTTGAATTCCTCTTCAAGCTGATCGGGGCGGAGGATATAATGTCCCTCGGAAATGGTGAACTGACGTACACGGATAAGTCCATGCATTTCGCCACTGTCCTCATTTCTGAACAAAGTGGATGTTTCCGTTAATCTCATGGGGAGATCTCTGTAAGAACGTGCTCTGTTTAGAAATACCTGATACTGGAACGGACAAGTCATCGGACGAAGCGCAAAGCATTCCTTTTCCTCATCATTCGGATCACCCATAACAAACATTCCGTCAAGATAGTGATCCCAGTGTCCGGAAATTTTATAAAGGTCACGCTTTGCAAAAAGAGGCGTCTTTGTAAGCTGACAGCCCTTTGACTGCTCAACATCTTCTACCCATCTCTGCAAAAGCTGGATAACTCTTGTACCCTTTGGAAGAAGCACAGGAAGTCCCTGTCCGATATAATCAACGGTTGTGAAATATTCAAGCTCACGTCCGAGCTTGTTGTGGTCACGCTTTTTAGCTTCTTCAAGCTTTGTGAGATGTGCTTCAAGCTCGCTTGCCTTGGGGAAAGCAGTACCGTATATACGTGAAAGCTGTCTGCCCTTTGAATCGCCTCTCCAGTATGCGCCCGTACATGAAGTAAGCTTGAATGCTTTTACGGCGCCTGTGCTCATAAGATGAGGACCTGCGCAAAGGTCGATAAATTCGCCCTGCTTGTAGAATGAGATATTCTCGCCCTTGTCTGCATGCTCCTTGCAAAGCTCAACCTTATAGGGTTCGCCCATTTCCTCAAGCTTTGCAATAGCTTCATCAACAGGCAGGTCAAATTTTTCAAGCTCAAGATTTTCCTTGACGATCTTCTTCATCTCGTCCTCAAGCTTGTTAAGGTCGTCCTGTGTAAAAGCCTTATCCGTATCAAAGTCATAGTAGAAACCGTCGTCTATTGCAGGACCGATAGCAAGCTTTACATCGGGGTAAAGTCTTTTTACAGCCTGTGCAAGAATATGCGAAGCGGTATGATTGAAGGTTTTCTGACCGTCCTTTTTGTCAAATGTGAGGACTTCAAATGTGCAGTCCTCGGTAACGGGAGTGCGCAGGTCGCACAAAACGCCGTTGATCTTTACGGAGCAGGCGGATTTGTAAAGTCCCATGCCTATTCCCTTGATGATTTCCGCGGCAGAAATGCCGCTTTCCGTTTCTTTTACCGAGCCGTCTTTAAGTGTAAGCTTTATCATTTCTATCTTCCTTTCACATTATAGTATACACAAAATTTGTCAAAAAAACAAAAATCGCCCCCCGGAAGTACCAAGGGGCGATAAATACCGCTGTTCCACCCATGTTCATGCAAAAAGCACCTCATGCGCTCTGTAACGTGAGCATAACGCCGCTTATTAAGCGGACTCAAAAGGCGGTGTGCAAGCCGCAAAACCACGCTTTTACTTTCAGCCGCCGGTAAAAGCTCTCTGGAGAGGTCAAAAGCAGTATGCCTTCCTTTTTCAACGTTTTTGATATATAAACATATCTACAAACTTTATAATAACACGCTTTTTCGCTTTTGTCAATCGTCTTTTTTCACAGGTTGAAGAACAATATATTATTTAATAGTGTCAAATTGTATAAATTGCCTTGACAATTTAAACGTTTTATATTAAAATAATAAGGTAAATGCAATATAAATATATCCCGGCGCAAAAGCGCTGTAATATAATATAAAGTTGCAGATTTTTTCGTATCACTTCTATGAGGAGTAGAAGGTTTTCATATATTTATTCATATTTTAATATGACTGTATCGGATATATATAACCACGACTTGATGTCCCCCACTGAAACCCTAAGGGCTAACGCCCAAGTCGTTTGTTAAATGACGGGGCGATGCCCCTTATTGAAATAACATCCGAAGAGTATTTATTTCTATACAAAACGTATATTTCGATGAGATTGTACATAACGTACCAATCAAAAGGTGAAAATAATCATATTATAATGGATTGAAAAAGCAAGGCTTTGCATGAAACTTTCACACAGTAAACCGTCAAATTAAAGGCGGTTTATCCAAATAATTCCGCCTCCGAAGTGATACTTTACGATTTAAAATCATAAAAGGAGGTATTAAAATGTCGGCATCAATATCAATTATCTCGATCATTGTTGCAATTGTGACATTTGTTGTCGGTGCGGCGCTCTCCGGATTCGTGTTCTTTAATATCGGCGTAAAACACCGCAAGCAGCAGGCTGAATCCGCTATCGGCTCCGCCGAAAAGGAAGCCGCTCGTATTATTGAGGACGCTAAAAAGGAAGCCGAAAATCAGAAGAAGATCGCTCTTATCGAAGCGAAGGACGAGATTCACAAAAGCCGTTCCGATCTCGAAAAGGAAACAAAGGAACGCAGAAACGAGCTTTCCAGACAGGAACGCCGTATCCAGCAGAAGGAAGAAAATCTTGACAAGAAAAATGACAGTCTGGAGAAAAAGGACGAGATACTTCAGAAAAAAATCAAACAGGCAGACGAAAAGCTTGAGGAAGCCGATAAGATCAAGAAATCTCAGATGGAGATACTTGAAAGAATTTCTCAGTTTACAATGGAACAGGCTAAGGAACACCTGCTTTCAATGCTGGAAAATGATCTTGTACATGAAAAGGCTCTGAAAATTCAGGCATATGAACAGCAGCTAAAGGACGAATGTGAGGAAAAGGCAAGAGATCTTATCTCACTTGCTATTTCAAAATGCTCCGCAGACCAGGTATCCGAATCTGCGGTATCCGTTGTTCCGCTGCCGAATGACGAAATGAAGGGTCGTATCATAGGAAGAGAAGGACGAAATATTCGTACTCTTGAAACTCTTACCGGCGTTGACCTTATTATCGATGATACTCCCGAAGCTATCACGCTTTCCTGCTTTGATCAGGTAAGACGTGAGATCGCACGTATCGCACTTGAAAAGCTTATCGCAGACGGACGTATCCATCCGACAAGAATTGAAGAAATGGTAGACAAGGCTCGCCGTGAGGTGGAGCATATTATAAAGCAGGAGGGCGAAAGAGCCGTACTGGAAACCAATGTGCATGGTCTTAATCATGAACTGGTTCGCCTGCTCGGTCGTCTGCATTACAGAACTTCTTACAGACAAAATGTGCTCAACCACTCCGTTGAGGTTGCGCATCTTGCAGGAATAATGGCTTCCGAGCTTGGTGTGGACGCAAATATGGCAAGAAGAGCAGGTCTGCTTCATGATATAGGCAAGGCGTTAAGCTATGAGATCGAAGGCTCTCATGTTCAGATAGGCGTTGACGTGTGCCGCAAGTATAAGGAAAGTCCCGAAATTATTCACGCTATTGAAGCACATCACGGTGATGTTGAGCTGCACTCCGTTATTGCAGCGCTTGTTCAAGCGGCAGACGCTATTTCTGCGGCAAGACCGGGTGCACGAAGCGAAAATTACGAAAATTACATCAAGCGTCTTGAAAAGCTTGAGGAAATCTGTACTTCCTATGACGGCGTTGAGAAATCATTTGCTATTCAGGCAGGCCGTGAAGTGCGTATCATGGTTTATCCCGATAAGGTCGATGACGAGAAAATGGTCATCGTTGCAAGGGATATTGCAAAGCGCATTGAGGATGAAATGGATTATCCCGGACAGATCAAGGTCAATATTATACGCGAGAGCCGTGTAGTTGACTACGCTAAATAATAAAAACGACCCTGCGTACAGCATGACTTGCGCAGGGTTTTTGTCAAAAGGAGTGGTATTGTGCCAAAAACCATTTTCGGAACATCGGAAAAGTCCAACTTTATATTGAATATGAAGTCATCAACGCTGCAAAAATGGATAGCCGCAATGCTTATGCTCTGCGTTATCGTGCCGCAGATAGGCAATTTCTTTATTACAGCGTTTGATGCGTCAAATTCATTTCTTGCGTCGTTCCTTTATTTTACCGGCTTCGGAAGCATACTTTTTTTTATCATAACAATGATGAAAAAGGAGATCACCCTGAAGGAAAACAAGATATATATTGTCGTATTTGTTATGGCGGTGCTTGCTTTTGCATCATATTACGGTGCGGTCATATTTGCAAATGCCGAAAGCTTAGAATATGGTGCAGAATTTGCCGAATCATATATAAACACGGCACTTATGGGTGCTCTCGGACGATATGAGGGGCTGCTTTCGCTGTGGGCATATTTTGGAATATTCCTGCTTGCCACGGCTGTTACAAACAAGAAAACCATATATATAATCATGGACATTATTGTCGG